>NZ_JZWV01000170.1 GCF_000966975.1 Streptomyces katrae
GTACTCCTCCCACTCCTGCTTCTTGTTGCGGAGGAAGAAATCGAAGACGTGTTCGCCGAGGGTTTCGGCGACCAGTTCGCTGCGTTCCATCAGGGAGATGGCCTCGCCGAGGTTCTGCGGGAGGGGTTCGATGCCCATCGCGCGGCGTTCGGCGTCGGAGAGGGCCCAGACGTCGTCGTCGGCGCCCGCCGGGAGTTCGTAGCCCTCCTCGATGCCCTTGAGGCCCGCCGCCAGGAGGACGGCGTACGTGAGGTAGGGGTTGGCGCCCGAGTCGATCGAGCGGACCTCGACCCGGGAGGAACCGGTCTTGCCCGGCTTGTACATCGGGACGCGGATCAGGGCCGAGCGGTTGTTGTGGCCCCAGCAGATGTACGAGGGGGCCTCGCCGCCGGAGCCGGCGGTGCGGGAGGAGCCGCCCCAGATGCGCTTGTAGGAGTTGACCCACTGGTTGGTCACCGCGGCGGTCTCCGCGGCGTGCTTGAGGAGTCCCGCGATGAAGGAGCGGCCGACCTTCGAGAGCTGGTACTCGGCACCCGACTCGTAGAAGGCGTTGCGGTCGCCCTCGAAGAGGGAGAGGTGGGTGTGCATGCCCGAGCCGGGGTACTCGGAGAAGGGCTTCGGCATGAACGTGGCCTGGACGCCCTGTTCGAGCGCCACCTGCTTCATGACCAGGCGGAACGTCATGATGTTGTCGGCCGTCGAGAGGGCGTCGGCGTAGCGGAGGTCGATCTCCTGCTGGCCCGGGGCGCCCTCGTGGTGGCTGAACTCCACCGAGATGCCCATCGATTCGAGCATGGTGATCGCCTGGCGGCGGAAGTCCATGCCCACGTTCTGCGGAGTGTGGTCGAAGTAGCCGGAGTTGTCGGCGGGGACGGGACGGGTGCCGTCGAGGGGCTTGTCCTTCAGCAGGAAGAACTCGATCTCCGGGTGGGTGTAGAAGGTGAAGCCCAGGTCGGAGGTCTTGGCCAGGATGCGCTTGAGGACGTAGCGCGGGTCCGCGAAGGACGGGGAGCCGTCCGGCATCAGGATGTCGCAGAACATCCGGGCGGTCCCGGGGGCCTCGGCGCGCCACGGCAGTATCTGGAACGTGCCCGGGTCCGGCTTGGCGATCATGTCGGACTCGTAGACGCGGGCGAAGCCCTCGATCGCGGAGCCGTCGAAGCCGATGCCCTCGTCGAAGGCCTGCTCCAGCTCGGCCGGAGCGACCGCGACGGACTTCAGGAAGCCCAGCACATCGGTGAACCACAGGCGCACGAAGCGGATGTCGCGCTCCTCGAGCGTCCGGAGGACGAATTCCTGCTGCTTGTCCATGCCTTCATCCTCGCAGTTCAGACGATCTGTGCACCACCGACCCGGAGGGCCGGCGGCACAGCCGGGCCCGTCCAGTATCGCTAGTGGTGGTTTCCGCCACATTACGCACCCCCCAAGGCCGATGACACCCCCGCTCTGACCTCGGACCCGTCATGAGCACTACCATCTGCGGCCATGGGGGGCTGGGAGCACACGCGGAGCGGGCGTCACGGGCGTCCCGCCCGTCGCGGTGCCCTCCTGCTGCTGCTCGCCCTGGGCGTGGCCGCCGGGATGGGGTTCCTGTGCGTGCGGGGCGGGACGGACGGGCCGGGCCCGCGGGCGGCGGAAGGGCCCGTTCGGGCGTATGCCGCACACACCGCGCACGACCCTTCCGGGGCGCACGCCACCTGCGTGTCCCCGTACGAGGCGCCCGGCTGTTCCCCGCTGTCCCACGTGACCCCGGCCGTACTGCCGGCCCCGCCGCCCGCCGTCACCGCGGCGCGGCCCGGGGCGGCGGCCCGCGCCCTTCCGGCGGCCCCGGGCCCGGTGCGGCCGCCGGGGACACTGGCGCGCGCCCCCGACCTGCACGCCCTGCAAGTGCTGCGGACCTGACCGGTCCGGCGCCGTACACGACACGACCGGCACCACCCCACACCCCCCTCAGCAGAAGGAACCAGGGCACATGGCCAGCAGGACGTCCGAGAAGAACTCCCGCCAGAACCGCATAGCCGAGATGCGCCGCGCCGAGAAGGCACGCGACCGGCGCAACAAGATCATCGCGATCAGCGTCTCCACGGCGGTCGTCGCCGGCCTCATCGGCTTCGGCTCGTGGGTGATCATGGAGCAGAAGCAGAAGGACCGGGACACGGCGGCGGCCCGCAAGGCACCGGTCGACGGCGAGCAGAGCTGGGACGCGAAGAAGCTCGGCCGCAACCACGTCGAGACCCCGGTCAAGTACGAGATGAACCCGCCGGTCGGCGGCGACCACAACCCCCGCTGGATGAACTGCAACGGCGACGTCTACAAGAACCCGGTCCCCGAGGTGAACGCCGTGCACTCGCTGGAGCACGGCGCGGTCTGGGTGACGTACAACGACAAGGCCGCCAAGGCCGACGTCGACGCGCTCGCCGGGAAGGTCGGCAAGACCCCCTACACGCTGATGAGCCCCGACAAGGAGCAGGCGGGGGCGATCATGCTCAGTGCATGGGGCAAGCAGCTGACCGTGGAGAAGGCGGACGATCCGCGGGTGGCGCAGTTCTTCACCAAGTACGTGCAGGGCCCGCAGACCCCCGAGCCGGGCGCGGCCTGCACCAACGGGCTGGGCGAGAAGTGACCCGCAGCCGTACGAACCGTACGTACTGGGCCGCGGGCACGGCGGTGGTGCTGGCCGCGCTGTTCGCGGCGGGGGCCACCTTCGCCACGGCGGACGGCTCGGAGGACCGGGGCGGCTCGTCCGCTTCGGGGACGCCGGCGCTGTACTCCCCCGACGCGGGGTTCGCGCGGGACATGGCGGTGCACCACCAGCAGGCGGTGGAGATGTCCTTCATCGTCCGTGACCGCACCCAGGACGAGCCGGTGCGCGGCCTCGCGTACGACATCGCCAACACCCAGGCCAACCAGCGCGGCATGCTGCTGGGCTGGCTGGACCTGTGGGGGCTGCCGAAGGTGGTGGCCGACGAGCCGCCGATGTCCTGGATGGAGACGGACTCCTCGGCGGGACACGACGGACACGGCGGGCAGGGCGGGCACGAGGGGCACGTCACGAAGCCGGGCGCGCTGATGCCCGGTATGGCCACCAAGGAGGAGCTCGACCGGCTCGGCGCCGCCGGCGGCCGGGACGCGGAGGTGCTCTACCTCCAGCTGATGACCGAGCACCACAAGGGCGGCGTCGCCATGGCCCAGGGCTGCGCCAAGCAGTGCCGGACCCCGGCCGAGCGGGCGCTGGCGCAGGGGATGGTCGAGGCCCAGCAGTCGGAGATGAAGCTGATGGCGGACATGCTCAAGCAGCGGGGGGCCGCGCCGCGCCCGTGAGGGGACGGCCCGGCGGGAGCGGGGCCGTCGCGCACCGGACCGCCCGTGCCAGTTGGTGCGGGCGGTCCAGCATGACCAGGTGGCCGGCCGGCTCGGCCACCTCGAAGCGGGCGCCGAGCCGGCCGGCGAGGGCCGCCTGACGGGCGAGCCAGCGCCGGGCGGCCCGGCCGTGGCCGCCGTCGTACGCGGCGAGGACGGTGGCGGGGGCCCGCAGCGGGTGGGCCGCCCGCAGGGCGAGCAGTTCGGCGGCGGTGTCCGGGTAGCGGGAGTTCTCCAGGAGGATCCCCTGCCAGACCCGGCCGGTGCGGTAGCAGCGGCGTACGAGGTCCCGCGCGGCCGGGTCGGCCGCCCCCCGGTTCCCCGCGCGAGGCCCGTACGGCGGCCCGCCGGGCGGCCGGTCCCAGTGCGGCGGGGAGCCCGGCGGCGGTGAGGGCCCGGCCCAGGGCTCGGGCGGCGCCGGTGCGCAGCGGGGCGGGCAGGAGCCTGCGGGGGGCCGCCTCCTCGACGCTGGAGTCCACGAGGACCAGGGCGGCGGTGCGCTCGGGGTGGAGGCGGGCGAAGGCCTCGGCATGGAAGCCGGCGAGGGAGTGTCCGACCACGGTGACCGGTTCGGTGACGCCGAGGGCGTCCAGCAGGCCGGCGATGCGGCGGGCCTCGCCGGCGGCGGTCGGCGGGGCCGTGGCCGGGGCGCTGAGGCCGTGGCCGGGGCGGTCGAAGCGGATGACGGTCCGTCCGGCGGCCACGAGCAGCGCAGCGACCTCGTCCCAGTCGAACCAGGCCATGGCCAGCCCGGCGCTGAGCACGACGGGCGGGCCGTCGCCCTCGATGAGGGTGTGGAGGACGGCGGCGTCCACCCGGAGGAAGCGGCCCGGAGCGTCGGGCGGGGTCATGTGCGGCGCTCGCGCGAGCAGCACCTGGAGCCGCTGCCCGGCGCCCAGGGCCCAGGTGCCGTGCCCGGCGGTGAAGAGGGAGATGGCGGTCAGGGTCCAGGCGGTGGCGAGCAGTTCCAGGACGACGAGGGCGGGCCCGTGGCGGGCGAGCGGGGCGAGCCGGCCGTAGCGGCGGGCGGCGACCGTGAGGG
>NZ_JZWV01000171.1 GCF_000966975.1 Streptomyces katrae
CCGTGAGGGCGACTATCCCGACGAGCGCGCCGGTCATGGCGAGGCTGCTGCTGACGGCGTGGGCCTGGTGGGTGGCCGGGACCAGGCCGGCGGTCTCGCGGGCGGCGCACTGAGGGTCGGCGGTGGGCCGGCAGCTGAGCGGCAGCCAGGCGTCGGCGGCGGTGGCCGCGCCGAAGAGGGCGACTCCGCCCCAGCCGGCGACCGCCCAGGGGCGGCGGGACGCGGGGTCGCGGGGCCCGGGGTGGCGGCCGAGGCGGACCAGGCGGACGAGGGCGAGGAGCCCGCCGAGGAAGACGAGCAGGCCGGCGGTGAAGTCGGTGGCCCGGAAGAGGCCGCCGAGGGGCTGGTCCTGGGCGGCGAGCTCGCTGACGTACGTCTCGATGGGGTTGAGGCCGGTGGAGAGGACGACTTCGAGCACCCAGGCGGTGTAGGCGGCCGCGCCGAGGCCGATGAGGCCGGCGACGGACGCGGTGCCGGGGGCGCTGCCGCTGTGGGTGTCGGTTCCTGAGTCGGGGTCGGCTTGTGTACCCATGGGTGAATGATCCTCAGCAGATCGGGCATTGACGCGCGGCGCCCCGCGCGGCGGCGCTGCCGGGGATCACCGGGGGCCGTCCGGCGGAGTCCCTCGTCCCGCAGAACGAGGGGGCGGTGCGCGGCGTTCCCCGTCCGCCGGAAGGGAATCCGACAGATCGTCCGATTTCCGCTGCCGGGGGGAGGCCGGGGGCCGAATGCGGTTGGAGGCGACGGGCGGCCGTGGCAGGCTGCCCGCATCTCCATATGCCGTACTTCGCAAGGACGCCGCCAGGATGAGCACGCCGCCGACCCCGCCCCACGACCCGTCCGGCCCGCCGATACCCGAGGGGGCGGCGCCCGGGCACCCCGCCGCACCGGACCCCGCGGCGGCCCCGGCGGAGGGCCCCACGGGAACGCCGCCCGCCGCACCGGCACCGGAGCAGCCCCCCGCGGAGCCCGCTCCGCAGACCCCGGCGGAGGACCTCGCCGAGACGGCCCGGCTCTCCTTCGACAAGCCCGCCACCCCGGCGCAGCCGCAGGACACGCCCGACCCGGCCGCAGACCTCGCCGAGACCGCCCGGCTGCCGCAGCCCGTCCCCCAGGACGCCCCGGTCCCGGCCGCAGACCAGG
Organism: Streptomyces katrae; assembly: GCF_000966975.1. Lineage (GTDB taxonomy): Bacteria > Actinomycetota > Actinomycetes > Streptomycetales > Streptomycetaceae > Streptomyces > Streptomyces katrae. The sequence continues at coordinate 1,144 of NZ_JZWV01000171.1, forward strand.
CCGAGACAGCCCGGCTGTCCCTGGACAAGCCCCCCGCGGAGCCTGCCCCGGAGACCCCGGCGGAGCCCCTCGCCGAGACCGCCCGGCTCTCCTTCGACAAGGCCGCCACCCCGCAGGACCCCGCCGCGCCGGCGGCGGGCGGGGAGACCGCGCGGGGATCGTGGGAGAAGCCGGAGGCTGCCGCGCCCGCAGCGCCGCCCGTGCAGCCGGCCCCCGCGGCCGGGGGTGGGGCGCCCGAGGGGTACAACCCGTGGGCGGCGCCCGCACCGGGGGCGTTCGCGGCGCCCGGCGGCGGTGCGCACGCGGGGTTCGCGCAGCCCGCACCCGGGGCG
>NZ_JZWV01000172.1 GCF_000966975.1 Streptomyces katrae
CGCACCCGGGGCGCCCGGGCCGTTCGCCCCGCCGCCGCCCGGTGCCCCGTACGGGGCGCCCGGGGGGTCCTGGGGGCCGCCCCCGCAGGGCGGGTACCCGGGGTATCCGGCGTACCCGGGGTACCCCGGGGTGGCGGGGTACTACCCCGTCCCGCGGCCGGTGACCAACGGTCTGGCCGTCGCCGGGCTGGTCCTCGGGCTGCTCGCCGTCGTCCTCGGGATCATCCCGTTCTTCTTCTGGCTGGGCGTCCTCCTCGCCCTCACCGGCATCGGGATCTCCGGCGGTGCCATCGCCCGTGCCCGCAAGGGCGCCGGGCGCAGG
>NZ_JZWV01000173.1 GCF_000966975.1 Streptomyces katrae
GTCGGCGTCGCCCTCGGCGTCATCGGCCTCGGCACCTCCGCCGGCGGCTGGCTCCTGACGACCGCCATCCTGGACAAGGCCCACGACCGCAGGGTCCACGAGCGGCTGGACGACCCCCAGTGGGGCGAGGACCCCGAGGACTGGGAGGACGACCCCACCCCCACCCCCTCCGTCCCGCGCTTCTCCGTGCCGCCCAAGGCCCCCTCCCAGGGTCCCGGCTTCAGCACGCCCGTCCCCTTCGGGCAGACGGTGACCTACCCGGACGGCCTCAAGGTGACCCTGGCGCCGCCGCGCAAGTACGTCAGCAAGGCCGAGTGGATGGACGTGGGCAACGCGCTGGAGGTGTCCTTCACCATCACCAACAACACCGACAAGCCCCACAACGTCATCTACGCCATGCCCGCGGTGAAGGACGACAAGGGCGGCTCCGCCAAGCTCGTCTTCGACGGTGAGACCCCGAAGCGGATCGAGGGCGTGATCAAGCCCGGCCAGTCCGCGACCGGTGTCGCCGCCTTCGAGGTCCCCGCGGGGACGAAGAGCATCAGCGCCGAGCTCTCCCCCGGGATCCTGCTGCCGGCGGCCAAGTTCAGCGGCCCCGTCGGATAGGGCGGGACGGCGGAACGGCACGGGTCCAGGACATCGCGTCAGAAAGACGATTAGACTGGGCCCGTGCCTCAACTTCGCCTCGCGCTGAATCAGATCGACTCGCACGTCGGCGACATCGCCGCCAACGCCGACTCGGTCGTGCACTGGACCCGGCACTCCGCCGAGCAGGGAGCCCACCTCGTGGCGTTCCCCGAGATGATGCTGACCGGGTACCCCGTCGAGGACCTCGCCCTGCGCGGCTCCTTCGTCGAGGCCTCCCGCACCGCGCTGGCCGCTCTGGCCCGGCGCCTCGCGGAGGAGGGCCTGGGCGGTCTTCCCGTCCTCGTCGGCTACCTCGACCGCTCCGAGCGGTCCACCGACCGGCTCGGCCGGCCCGCCGGGTCCCCGGAGAACGCGGCCGCCGTGCTGTACCGCGGCGAGGTCGTCCTGCGCTTCGCCAAGCACCACCTCCCCAACTACGGGGTCTTCGACGAGTTCCGGTACTTCGTGCCCGGCGACACCCAGCCGGTGATCCGGGTGCGCGGTGTCGACGTGGCCCTCGCCATCTGCGAGGACCTCTGGCAGGAGGGCGGCCGCGTCCCGGCCACCCGCTCCGCCGGGGCCGGGCTGCTGATCTCCGTCAACGCCTCCCCGTACGAGCGCAACAAGGACGACGTACGCCTGGAACTGGTCCGCAAGCGGGCCCAGGAGGCCGGCTGCACGCTGGCCTACCTGGCGATGATCGGCGGCCAGGACGACCTGGTCTTCGACGGGGACTCGATCGTGGTGGACGCCACCGGGGAGGTCATCGTCCGGGCCCCGCAGTTCTCCGAGGGCTGCGTGCTGGTGGACCTGGAGCTGCCGGCCGCCCGGCCCGACGCCCCCGAGGGGGTCGTGGACGACGGACTGCGCATCGACCGCGTCGTCCTGTCCGAGGAGCCGGTGGAGCCGTACGAGCCGGTGGTCAGCGGCGGCTACGCCGAGCGCCTGGACGACGACGAGGAGGTCTACGACGCGCTGGTCGTGGGCCTGCGCGCGTACGTGCGGAAGAACGGGTTCCGCTCGGTCCTGATCGGGCTCTCCGGCGGCATCGACTCCGCCCTCGTCGCCGCCCTCGCCTGCGACGCGATCGGCGCGCAGAACGTCTACGGCGTGTCGATGCCCTCGAAGTACTCCTCGGAGCACTCCAAGGACGACGCCGCCGACCTGGCCGCGCGGACCGGCCTGAACTTCCGGACCGTCTCGATCGAGCCGATGTTCGACGCCTACACGGGCGCGCTGGAGCTGACCGGCCTGGCCGAGGAGAACCTCCAGTCCCGGCTGCGCGGCACGCTGCTGATGGCGCTGTCCAACCAGGAGGGCCACATCGTGCTGGCCCCGGGCAACAAGTCGGAGCTGGCCGTGGGCTACTCCACCCTCTACGGGGACTCCGTGGGCGCGTACGGGCCGATCAAGGACGTGTACAAGACGGACATCTTCCGGCTCGCCCGGTACCGCAACCGGGCCGCGGCCGAGCGCGGCGAGACCCCGCCGATCCCGGAGAACTCGATCGTGAAGCCGCCGAGCGCCGAGCTGCGCCCCGGTCAGGTGGACACGGACTCGCTGCCGGACTACCCGGTGCTGGACGCGATCCTGGAGCTGTACGTGGACCGCGACCAGGGGCTGGAGGCGATCGTGGCGGCCGGCTTCGACCGCGCCCTGGTGGCGAGGACCATCCGGATGGTCGACACGGCCGAGTACAAGCGGCGCCAGTACCCGCCGGGCACGAAGATCTCCGCGAAGGGCTTCGGGAAGGACCGCCGCCTGCCGATCACCAACGGCTGGCGCGAGCACCCGTGAGGAGGCCCCGCCGCACTCGCCGTGCGGCGGGGCCCCTTCCCGTGGGTCCGGGAAGGATGTCGGTGGAGAACGCCGCGGAGGACCGCCGCGCTACTTGCGGACCGTGAGCCGGGCCGCGACCGGGAGGTGGTCGCTGCCCGTGCGCGGCAAGGTCCAGGACGCCTCCGGCTTCACCCCGCGGACCATGATCTGGTCGATGCGGGCCATCGGGAACTGGGCGGGCCAGCTGAAGCCGAAGCCGTTGCCGGCGGCGCCCTGGGTGGAGCGCATCTGCGAGGTGACCTCGGACAGGGAGCGGTCGTTCATCGTGCCGTTGAGGTCGCCGAGCAGGACGACGTTCTTCAGCGGTTCGGCGGCCAGGGCAGCGCCCAGCGCGTCGGCGCTGTTGTCGCGCTGGTTGGCGGTGAAGCCGGCATTGAGCTTGACGCGGACCGACGGCAGGTGGGCGATGTAGACGCCGAGCTCGCCGAAGGGGCCGGCGACGGTGGTGCGCATGGCCCGGGTCCAGCCGAGCCGGATGTCCACGGGCTTGCTGGAGGTCAGCGGGTACTTGCTCCACACGCCGACGGTGCCCTCGACCGCGTGGTACTTGTACGTCCCCGCGAGGGCTTCCTCGTAGATCGGGACGGCGCCGGCCTTGAGCTCGGTGAGGGCCAGGACGTCGGCCCCGGACTTGGCGACCGACCGGGCCGTGCCGCGCGGGTCGGGGTTGTCGGCGTCGACGTTGTGGGTGGCGACCATCAGGTTGCCGCCGCCGCCCGACTTGTCGGTGACCAGACCACCGAAGAGGTTCACCCAGACCGCGGCCGTCAGCAGTATCGCGATCAGGGCCGTGGCAGACCTGCGGGCCACCGCGATGGCCAGCAGGACCGGGACGAACACGCCCAGCCAGGGCAGGAAGGTCTCGGTGAGGCTGCCGAGGTTGCCGACGTCGTTGGGCAGTTCGGCGTGGAAGACCATGATCCCGGAGATCAGCAGGGCGAAGGCGGCGGTGACGATGCCGCGCTTCCAGATGCCGGGATCGCGGCGCAGTTCCGCGAGTCTGCGCAGCAGTGCGGCCCATCGGCGTCGCAGACCGGATCCGGAGGGCCCGGGCTCGGAGCCGCCGTTCCCCGTCTCCGTCAGGTACGCCTGTGCCATGCCATGTCCTCGCTGCCGTGCTCGCGCTCCGTCCCCGCACCTTGACCCTAGGCGATGTCGGGAGCCTTCCGTGCCGTCCTTCGCGGCCGTACGACCGGGAGGACGAACGGCCGTACGGGCGGGGTTCCGCTTGTCACGAAACGCGCACATTGGCTCCTGCGCGCCTGGAGCCGGGCCAGGAGTGTGACGGACCGGTCACCACGCCGCCGCTGCGCCACTTCCGTCCACGGCCGCGGGAGTGCCACCATGGTGGGTGAGTCCGGGGACGCCGTGAGGGCGCCTCGAGATGACACAAGGAGCAGTTGCAATGACGCATGCCGTTTCGCCTGCCCGCGAAGCCGCCTCCCCCACCCTGTACGGAGGCACGGGCACCCGGCGGATCACCGTCCGCGACCTCACCCTCGCCAAGGAGCGCGGCGAGAAGTGGCCCATGCTCACCGCCTACGACGCCATGACGGCGTCCGTGTTCGACGAGGCCGGCATCCCGGTGATCCTCGTCGGCGACTCGATGGGCAACTGTCACCTCGGCTACGAGACCACCGTCCCCGTGACGATGGACGAGATGACGCTGCTGTCGGCGGCCGTCGTACGGGGCACCAGCCGCGCCCTGGTCGTCGGAGACCTGCCGTTCGGCTCGTACCAGGAAGGCGCCGTGCAGGCGCTGCGCAGCGCGACGCGGCTGGTGAAGGAGGCCGGGGTCCACGCGGTCAAGCTGGAGGGCGGCGAGCGCTCGCTGCACCAGACCGAGCTGATCGTGCAGTCCGGCATCCCGGTCATGTCCCACCTGGGCCTGACCCCGCAGTCCGTGAACGCGATGGGCTACCGGGTGCAGGGCCGCGGCGACGAGGCCGCGCACCAGCTGCTGCGCGACGCGAAGGCGGCGCAGGACGCGGGCGCCTTCGCGGTGGTCCTGGAGCTGGTCCCCGCCGAGCTGGCCGCGGAGGTCACCCGGTCCCTGCACATCCCGACCGTCGGCATCGGGGCGGGCGCGGAGTGCGACGCGCAGGTGCTGGTGTGGACCGACATGATGGGCCTGACCGGCGGGAAGATGCCGCGGTTCGTGAAGCAGTACGCGAACCTGCGGGCGACCATGGGTGACGCGGCGAAGGCCTTCGCCGAGGACGTGGTCGGCGGATCGTTCCCGCAGCCGGAGCACGCCTTCCACTAGTACCCGCAGGCTCCGACAGGCAGTACCGGCAGCCCGCCGACAGCCCCTTCCGGGCCGTCGGCGGGCTGTCGGCCGCATGTCGGCCGCCTGTCAGGGCTTTGTCGGTGGCGGCTGGTCCCATGGTGGACATGACGCGAAACGACAAGAATCCCCACGCCGTCGAAGTGCGGGGGCTGGTGAAGCACTACGGCGACACGAAGGCCCTGGACGGGGTCGACCTCTTCGTCCGCGAGGGCACCGTGCTCGGTGTCCTCGGTCCGAACGGCGCGGGCAAGACCACCCTGGTCCGCTGCCTGTCCACCCTGATCGTGCCCGATGCCGGCACGGCGACGGTCGCGGGCTACGACGTGGTCCGCCAGCCGCGGCAGCTGCGCCGCACCATAGGCCTGACCGGCCAGTACGCCTCGGTCGACGAGAAGCTCTCCGGCTGGGAGAACCTCTACATGATCGGCCGGCTGCTGGACCTGTCCCGCAGCGAGGCCCGGTCCCGGGCCGACGAGCTGCTGGAGCGGTTCTCCCTCACCGAGGCCGCGAAGAAGGCCGCCATGCACTACTCCGGCGGTATGCGCCGCCGGCTCGACCTGGCCGCCTCGATGATCGGCCGCCCGGCCGTCCTCTACCTGGACGAGCCGACGACCGGTCTGGACCCCCGCACCCGCAACGAGGTGTGGGACGAGGTGCAGCGGATGGTCGCCGAGGGGGCCACCGTCCTGCTCACCACCCAGTACATGGAGGAGGCCGAGCAGCTGGCGAGCGAGCTGACGGTCATCGACCGCGGCAAGGTCATCGCCAACGGCAAGGTCGACGAGCTGAAGGCGCGCGTCGGCGGCCGGACCCTGCGGATCCGCCCGGTGGCCTCCGCCGACCTGCCGGACATGGCCCGCGCCCTGTCCGAGACCGGTCTGGACGGGGTGGCCGGCGCCCAGGCCGTGCCGGACGAGGGCGTGCTCCTCGTCCCGATCCTCAGCGACGAGCAGCTGACCGCCGTCGTCGGCCTGCTGGCCGGCCGGGGCTACGCGATCGCCGACCTCGGCACCTACCTGCCCAGCCTGGACGAGGTGTTCCTGTCCATCACCGGACAGCGGCCCACCCCGTCCGAGGACTCCGTTCCCACCGAGAAGACCGAGGAGGTCGCGGCATGAGCACCGTCACCACCACCAAGCCCGCGGCCCCCCGGACCGCCGCGGCGGCCCCGGCCGAGGACGGCCGGATCGGCCTGCGCGGCAACCTGCGCCACATCGGCGCCCTGGTGCGCCGCAACGCGCTGCAGATCAAGCAGGACCCGGAGTCGATGTTCGACGCCGTGTTCATGCCGATCATCTTCACGCTGCTGTTCGTGTTCGTCTTCGGCGGCGCGATCTCGGGCAAGGGCAACCAGGAGCAGTACGTCAACTACGTGGTCCCGGGCCTCATGGCGATGATGGGCATGAACATCGCCATGGGTGTCGGCACCGGCGTGAACGACGACTTCAAGAAGGGTGTGATGGACCGGTTCCGGTCCATGCCGATCGCCCGGTCCTCGGTGCTCATCGCCAAGATCGTGGTCGAGCTCGGCCGGATGATGGTCGCCATCGCGATCCTGCTGGCCGTGGGCTTCATGCTGGGCCTGTCCGTCCATTCGGTGGTGGACCTGCTCCTGGCCATCGGGCTGTCGGCCGTCTTCGGCGCCTCCCTGATGTGGATCTTCATCCTGCTGGGCCTGACCATGAAGACCGCGCAGGCCGTCCAGGGCATGGCGATGCTGGTCCTGATGCCGCTGCAGTTCGGCAGCTCGATCTTCGCCAAGCCGACGACCATGCCGGGCTGGCTCCAGGCCTTCACCGACTACAACCC
>NZ_JZWV01000174.1 GCF_000966975.1 Streptomyces katrae
GATCTTCGCCAAGCCGACGACCATGCCGGGCTGGCTCCAGGCCTTCACCGACTACAACCCGCTGTCGAACCTCGCCGACGCGGCGCGCGGCCTGATGAACGGCACGCCGCTGGGCCACTCGGTGTGGATCACCCTGGCCTGGTCGGTGGCGATCACCGCGGTCCTCATGCCGCTCGCGGTGCGCAAGTTCCGCCAGAAGACCTGATCCGGGCGGACGGTCCGTTCCGGATCGCGTCCCGGACCGGGCCCCGTACGGGGGGCGGGTCAGTAGAGGGCGGCGGCCTCCTCCATCGTGAGGCCGCCGCCCTCGGCATGCGCCGCCTCGTACGCCGCGTCCCCCAGCGCCGCCCGCGCGAGCTCCTCGGCGCGGGCGGCGTCCTCGCGTTCCGCGTGGACCGGGACGTGCCGGGG
>NZ_JZWV01000175.1 GCF_000966975.1 Streptomyces katrae
GACCGGGACGTGCCGGGGCGGCAGGTGCGCCCGGTAGGCGCCCACGAGACGCGCCGCGTCGTACGCCCGCTCCCGGCCGCCGAGCGAGGCGAGGGAGACGGCGGCCGTCACCAGGAACACGGCGGGCAGCTGCGGGGCGACCATGGTCGCCAGCGGGTGGCGCATGGCCTTGCGGGCGTCGTTGATCCGGGCCAGAGCGTCCTCGTACTTGCCCTCGCGGTTGTCCAGCCAGGCCGTCGTGGCGTGCAGGAACACGTCGAAGACGGCGAACGCGCCGAGGGCGAACTCCTCGCGCAGGACCTCGATCTGGGCGCGGGCCTCGGGGATCCGGCCGGTGCGGCCGAGGAGTCCGGCGTAGAACATGCGGGCGGCGGGCATGGCCTCGTTGCCGAACCGCTGCTCGGTGGCGGTGATCCCGCCGAGGATCTCCTCGGCCTCCTCCAGCCGGCCGCACTCGATGTACGAGCCGGCCATCCGTACGCGCAGCACCGTCACCTGGGCGCGGGCGCCGAGCCGTTCGGCGTGCTCGATGGCTTCGAGGTAGTCCTGGCCGGCGAGGTCGTACGCGCCGCTCTTCTCCCGGGACTCGGCGCGCGCGGACAGCGCCTCGGCGCAGCCCCAGTCGTCGCCGAGCTCACGGAAGAGGGCGAGGCTCTCGTCGGCGTCGCGGGCGGCGTCACCGGCCCAGTCGGCGCGGTTGGCCAGGACGTTGGCCCGCAGCTGGAGGGCGGAGGCGAGCTCCCAGCGGTAGCCGAGCTCGCGGGACGCGGTGACGGTCTCGTCGACGGCCCGCTTCAGCATCCCGGCCTCTCCCGCGATCATGACGGCGTAGATCCACAGGGAGCCCGGGGGCCGGCAGGTCTGCGGGAGGCCGGGCCGGTAGGTGGCGACGATGCCCTCCACCTCGGCGCGGACCTGCGGGCTGTCCCAGGTGGTGGACGTGTGGTCGCGGGCGGACAGGCGCACCAGGTGCACGGCGCGCCAGGCCTCGGCGAGGAGCTCGCCGGAGTAGGGCGGGGGCGCGTCGAGGAGCCGCTCGTGGACGGGCCCGGCGGGGACGTGGGGCGGGGCGAAGGGGTCGGGGCCGAGTGCGGCCGCGGCTTCGGTCCAGTGCCGGATCTCGGCGCGCAGGTCCTGCATGTGCCAGTACCAGCCCAGGGCGTGGACGAGGCACAGGACCTCGCCGACGTCCCGGACGGCGAGGGCCCGGCGCAGGGCGGTGCGGAGGTTCTCGTACTCGGTGGCGATGCGGTCGGCGGCCGCGCGCTGGCCGTGGCCGCGCAGCCGGGGCTCGGTGGTGCGGGCGAGTTCGCGGTAGTGGACGAGGTGGCGCTGCTCGGTGTCCTCGCGGTCCCTCTCCCCCAGCCGCTCGGCGGCGTACTCGCCGACGGTCTCCAGGAGCCGGTAGCGCATGTCTCCCGCCGGGCCGGGGGCGGCGACGACGAGGGACTTGTCGACCAGGGCCGCCATGACGTCGGCGACGTCGAGGCCGCCGCCGTCCGCGCAGACGGCCTCGGCTGCCTCCAGGTCGCAGCCGCCGGCGAAGACGGACAGCCGGGCGAGGACGGCCCGTTCGGCTTCGTCGAGGAGGTCCCAGGACCAGTCGACGACGGCGCGCAGGGTCTGCTGGCGGGGCAGCACGGTCCGGGCGCCGCCGGTGAGCAGGCGGAAGCGGTC
>NZ_JZWV01000176.1 GCF_000966975.1 Streptomyces katrae
GGCAGATCTCGGCGGCGGCCTCCGGGTCGTCGGCGACCCGGAAGCCGGGCTTCGCGGCGGCGCCCCGGTCGCCGAGGAGCCGCAGCGCGACGGGGTCGGGCAGCGGTTCGACGGGCCGCAGCAACTCTCCCGGCACCCCGAGCGGTTCCCGGCTGGTGGCGAGGATCCGTACGCCGGGGCACTGGGTCAGGATCCGTTCGGCGAGCTCGGCGGCGGCACCTATCACGTGCTCGCAGTTGTCGAGGAGCAGCAGGAGCCGGCGGCGGGAGCAGTGCTCCGCGAGCCGGTCGAGGGGGTGGTCGCCGGTCCGGTCGGTCAGCGCGCGCAGTTCCTCGGCGGCGGCGCCGCGCAGCTTGGTCTCGCGGGCGCCGACGGCGGCGAGGGCGGCCTCGGCGACGTCCTCGGGGTCGTCCACGGGCGCCAGTTCGACGAGCCACACCCCGTCGGGCCAGTCGCCCGCGGGGTGTGCCTCGGCGGCCTCCTGCGACAGCCGCGTCTTCCCGGCGCCGCCGGGCCCGAGCAGGGTGACGAGCCGGGCCCGTGCGAGGTCGCTCCCGATGACCCGGATGTCCTCCTCCCGCCCGACGAAGGTGGTCAGCCGCGCCCGCAGGTTCCCGGGGGCGGGGG
>NZ_JZWV01001304.1 GCF_000966975.1 Streptomyces katrae
CGGCCGTCCAGGACCCACACCCAGGGTGTTGCCGGCACTGCGGCGGCGCCGGTCGGGTTGCGGTGGGTGGGCACCCGGTCCAGGACCATGCCGGGGATCGGGCGCAGCTGGGCGGAGGACACCCAGGTGCCGTACTCGGCCGGTTCGACGCCGCCGCCTCACTGGTGAAGAGGCGGTGTTCCAACCCTGCGGTATTCGAGGATCGGGAAGCATCGGAGCAGGGAACACCCGTACGGCGTGCGTTCGATTTTCTGAACAGGAGGTGGGGCGGCTGTGTGTGTCAGCGTTTGATGCGGCTGCGCACGGCAAGAACGGCCAGGGTGAGCAGGACGGGCTCGGTGAAGCGGCTCGCCATCTCGGTGTAGGTGCCCCATGTGGTGAGGTCCTGGCTGCTGGAACGGAAGACGACGGAGTTCAGCTCCACCTGCAGGGCCTTGTTGAACCGCTCTGCTGTGAACCGGTCGTGGATGGGTAGAGCCAGCCGTGGGTCCTGCTCGTCCACGGTCAGCGTCACCTGTCCGCTGCCGGTCCGGCCGGTGCCGGTGGTGTCCTGTCTTTGTGAGGAGTCGGGCAGGCCGAGCCCCATCATGAGCACGATGGTGGCGGCCATGGCGGTCAGCAGCCAGCCCATGGCGCGGGAAGCGCGCAGGCCGTAGCCGGACAGCAGCCAGTAGCCCCACAGCAGGCCCCGCTCGACTCCAGGGGTGCCGGTGCGGTCCGGCTTCGATCACGGCGGTGTTGCGGGCAGGGCGGACGGGCATGCCGTGCGGGCGCATCAGGTTGCCGGCGCCGAGCGGGTTGCGTGATCTGCCTGGGGCCTGTCCGGGCAGGAGATAGTGGGTTCTGTCGTCGAGCTGACGGCGGAACAGCCCTGCTTTCGGGTCGGCGATTTGGTCTTCGATGAGCTGGGCGAGCCTGGGCGGTAGCAGGACTGGGTGCTGGCCGAGGGTGAGGTAGGCGCCCTGGGCGTCGTAGCCCGCACAGTCGGGCCGGGCTCTCGTAGCACGCACCGCAGACCGGGCCCTCGGGGTGGAGGCCACGGCGGCGCCCGGCTTGGCTGCGAGAGGCACCCGGCGCTCTGTTGGCGCCGGTGCCGAGGAAGCGGTGGGGATGGGGCCGGTGCCCAGAGCACGACGCTTGTTCACCCCGCCAGTGTGCTCTGGGCGTTGCCGGGCGCCCCCCCAGGAGGTGCAGGTGCCCGGGATGGTCCGGCGTCAGGTGGTGGTGGTCTGGTCGGTGTTGTCGTTCCGGTTGCGGATCTTGGTGCGGATCTTCTTGACTGAGTATCCGGCTCCGGCGACGAGGAGCGTCGCGAGGACGTTGCCGAGTAGGTCGTGGCTGAGGAAGGTGTAGAGCGTGGTCAGTGTCACCGCGGTCTCCCCGGGTGTGTCGTCGTTGTGTGTGGGCAGAGGTTGGCCGCCCGACCGTTATGGGTGGTACGGGGAGATGACGTTTTGCCTGGTGGCAGGCGGTTTGCGTGTTGGACAGCGGCTGGTCAGGGCTGGACACTGGGGCTGAGGAAGGGTGGGGGATGGCTCCGAGGCGGGAGATCCCGGAAGGTACGGCCGCTGGCGAGCTGGCCAGGTTCCTTGTGGGGTTGGTACGGGGAGCGACGGTCCGCGAGCTGGCGGAGAAGCTCGGCAAGAGCCCCTCGGCGTGGGGGAACTACCTCAATGGCGCGCAGCTGATCCCCAAGGCGTTGCTGGGCCGCCTCGTCGAGGCGTATACGACGCCCGGCCAGGTGCGGCAGGCCAAGGCAGTACGTGCGAAGGCGCTGTGGACTGCTGCGGCTGCGGAACGCCGACAAGCTTCAGCCGGCGGCGGGTTGGTGCATCAGCATCAGCGCCGTGATGACGCGTTGCAGCAGGCGGTGAAGTACCGAAGGCTGGCGGAGAACGCCGAGAAGCACCTCAAGGAGCTCCAGCCGATACTCGCGTTGACACAGAGCCGGTTGGAGAACGCGGAGCTTCAGTTGAGGCAGGCCGGTGAGCGCGAGCGGACACGGATCGAGCTGCAGTTGAGCCAGGCCAAGGAACGGCTGAGCCGGGTGAAGCTGCAGCAAGAGCGAGCCCGCAGCCGCCGACTGACGGCGGAAGAGCAGCAGGACTTCTGGCTGGCGGAGGCAGCGGCTGCCCACGAGGAGATCAACCGCCTCGAGCGGGAGGCGCGCGACCTGGCGGTGCCCGACAGCTCGGTGGCGACGCTCCCACGCGAAGACAGCGACGTCGCCAGCAGGAGTGACACCGAGATCGACATTCTGCTGGAGCACATCGAGGCGGAAGGCCGCGAGGACGAGGCCGAGATCGAACTCGACCTTGAGCCGGACAGTGTCGAGACAGAGCTTGTCACGATCACCGAGGCCCCCCGCGACGGCGGGGGACAGGAAGACGCCCCGCTCGTGATCGAGAGCGTAGGTGTTCTCGAAGACCACGTTCGTCAGCCGCAGCCCGTTGAACAGACCCCTGTCCAACCCTTGTCCAATGTCCCCTTGGACAAGCCGTCTACCAGCACTGATATCCAACGAGGCCCCGCAGAGCCGCCGCTGACCTCGGCGCGGGACCACCATGAGGACAGGGCGCCCACCGACACCCACTTGCTGGACTGGTTGAGCACCGCGGACACGCCGCAGGCTGTGGCTCACGCGTTCGCGAGCCTGCGCGAGCGCGAGGGAGGAGCCGGTCGGTGGCCGGCCGCACGGTTGGCCGCCGCCGCTTTCGGAGAGGGGCGGACCCGGTCCCAGAACGCGGTTCTGTCAGGGTTGGAGGCAGACTTCCTCCCGGAGTCGTCGCAGGACCTGCAGGCACTGGTGCGAGTACTGGGCACTCAGGAAGAGGTCCACGCCTTTGACGAGGCGTACAAACGCGTCTTCGAGCAAGCTCGACCCTTGCCCGCCGCATCTTCCCCCCTCCGACCTGTACCGAAGATCTACAACGCGTTCTACGTAGTGTCGATCCCTCTGCTTTTCGCCATCCCCACAGGATTCGTGACAGGCCTGCGCGCGGATCCCGGCCCTGCAGGCTGGAAGCTCGCTATCTACGCGGTTGTCGGAACGCTGGTGGCATCCGGGACCTGGGTTCTGCAGAGCCTGCTCCGTGAGCACGTCGAGGGCAGGTTCGACGTCGGCCCTGCAGGCGAATGGCTGAGCATGACCGCGAGTGTGGCCTTCGTGATGGGGCTGATCATCTCTGCGGCGGGGTTCGACTACCCAGGACGATGGGTCGCGGGCGCAGTTGGCTTCCTGTGAACCAGTGCCGGTCGCATGCGCGCCTGCAGCTGCTCCGCAACTGAGCACGGGGCCGCCTCCAGCCCGGTGCGGAGTGGCCCCCCGGCGGCGGCCTGCGCTGGCGCGCCAGTACACACCGGGGGCCGCGCACGGCTGACCTTGTCCGTCCGCCTCGGACGGTGGGCCCGTCTCTGTCTCCCTAGGGAGTGGGGGATTTGGTTGGTCGGACCGGCCCACCGGTTCGGCGAGGGTGGGCGCGGGCTTCTGCACAGATCGGTCGGGCCGGAGCCGGGCGGCCTGTCACGCCCAGTATCGCGAGGGCGTGAGCTTGTCGCGCCCGGCGGTCTGCTCGTTGAGCTGGGCCATCACCCCACAAGCCGGCGGGGCGGTGGTTACGGTTCGGGTGTGGGCGGGGTCTGGGGTGGAGTCCGCTGGGGTTCTTCGTTGCGGGGGTGGTGGTGCCAGGCTGCGTAGAGGCCGGTCAGGGCGGAGGCGTAGCCGGCGAGGGCCTCGGGGGAGACATGGCCGACGAGGATCAGGATGATGCCGGTGGTCAGGATCGCCAGGAACACCAGCAGTTCTACGGGAAAGCTGCCACGCGGGTCACGACGGGTCGGCACGATGGTTCTCCTCAGTGCGTGGAAGGTCGCAGGACGTCACTCCGCCGGGTATGCCGCTGGTGGGGTGTGCGGCGGGGTGTGGTTCGAGCGTCCCGTCCCGGGCGGCGGGTGCGCCATGGGAAACGATCTTCTTTCCGCAACTGTCAACTGGGAGAACGGACATGGCGGGTGTTGCCGAGGAGGGAACCGGCAAGGGCGGGTCTGCGGGCGGTGAGGCCCGGCCGGCCCGCCGGGGGCTCGACCCGCTGAAACCGGAGGTCTTCGAGAACCGCCCGCACAAGCGGGCGCTGGTCGAGCATCTGCGGACCTGGCGAGCAAACAGGTGGCCTCGGGTGCGGCGCTGAGCGCCTCGGCCCTGTCGAAGAACCTTTCGGGAGAACGTCTTCCGCACCGTTCCACCATCGAGGCGATCATCCAGCTCTGCGGGGTGAGCGAGGAGGTCCGGGCCCTGTCGCTGCGCCTGCACACCGCGGCCCTGGGGGAGGTACACCCGGCGTTCGCCGAACGCCTGGTGATGGCCGACGCATACGAGGAGATCGTCCTCCTCTACAACCGCCTCCAGGCCCGCCTTGAGGACGTGCTCGGCGAGCAGCGCCGCCGGCAGGCCG
>NZ_JZWV01001305.1 GCF_000966975.1 Streptomyces katrae
ACTACGACGACCTCCTGGCCCGGCACGAGAGGACGACGCAGGCCCTGGCCACCGCCGAGGACGAACTGCGCACCCAGCGACAGCACCACCAGGAAGAGACCTTGCGCCTGAACACCCTCCTCCAGGAGCAGCAAGACGCTCACCTACGCGACTGCACCGCATTCGAGGCCCGGCTCGGCCGGGCGCGAGCCGACCACGAGGACCAGTTGCGCGCCCGGGAAGAGGAGGAAGCACGCCTGCGCCGGGACCTGCTCGCGCAGGAGGACAAGATCCGGTCTTTCCGCGGCCTGCTGGAGGACTCGGCCGCCGAGGCGAGTGCCCTGAGGCAGGAACGCGACCGGCTCCGCGTGGAGTCCGCCCGGCTGCGCGAGGACCTGGTGGGCCTTCAGGTGGAACTCGCGGCAGCCGAAGCCGGCCGGGACAACCCTGCCGGCGACGGGATGCTCGCCCCGGCGCTGCTGGCCGTCGGCCAGGTCCTCGACCGCCACCCCGCCCCACAGGAAAGCAGCGAAGCAGCAGGCCGGCTGCGGGTTGCCAGGGGCGCAACCCGGCACAGCAACCCGGTGACACCGTCGGTGGCGGACCATCCGGAGCCGGGCTCGACACCCAAAGCCGACAGGCTGAAACGGCCATCCGCGGGCTTCGTCGCTGTCGGCATGGTGCTCTTGCTGACCGGGCCGTTCCTGCACACCGGCGGCCCCATGGCGGACTCCCGCCCGACAGCCGCCGGATGGTGGTGCATGCCACCGCCGTCGTCCTGCTCCTGACCGGACTTATCCTCATGACCGTACGCGACGTGAAGAAGACCCCCACCGCCGACCCGGACGAACCGCACGACTACACGTACAACTTCCCACCGATGGTCTGAGGGACCCCGAGGCCATGGTCCGCACCGGAAGCTTGCGACATCACCCGCCGGCCGGAACCGCTCCCTGCACAGCCGGGGGAGCCGCCGGAGGTTCCGCGCCGACTGCGGGCCGGACCTTGACCCGTCTGGACGCCGATAACGGATCACCCCCGCGGCGCTCACCAAGCTTGGTGACGGTGCGGGCGTAGAGGACGTTGGGGCCTGCCGTGTTGACCTGGAGCTTGAGGTCGGCGGTGCCGTCGGCTGCGGTTCAGTACCGGCCCGAGACCCTCGACGGCTTCATAGCCGGCACCGGCCTGGCTCTCAACACCCAGCATTACCTTGACGAGCCGAAGTCAGTAGGGACAGGACATCGGGTGAGCGCGACGGTGTCGACTCTCCGTCAAGGACCTGTGTACTCCCTGCCAATGACTTTGCCGCGAGGACTTGGAAGGGTGACCAGCGGATCAACGGATGAAGGTTGGGGGCGTTGGACGCTCTCACGTTGTGAGGGGTGGGAAATGATCAAGAATGCAAAGCAGGCATCGATGCTTGCTCTGACCACAGCGTCGTTGATTGCTGCGGGATTGCTCAGTGCGCAACCGGCTTCGGCAGTGAGCTGGCGGCCGTTGAAGAACGTCAACTCGGATGTCTGCCTGGGTACAAACGGTGGTGCCGTGGCGCGAGGTACGGACCTCATCCAGTGGCAGTGCAACAAAAACGGCGATCAGCAATGGGCCATGGTGCCGGTCGGCGACGGCAGCGGAGCCGTCAGGGTCACGAACCTCAAGGCTCAGAAGTGCCTCGGGATCCAGGGGGGCGGCGCCAACGACGGTGTGAAGGCCATCATCTGGGACTGCAACGACAACAACGACCAGCACTGGTATATGGACCACTACGACGGCAGCGACTACTTCCGGCTGGTAAACCAAAATGGCTTGTGCCTGGGCATCCTCGGGGCCGACACACGCTGGGGCGCACAAGCGATTCAGTGGCGCTGCAACGGCGGCAACGACCAGAAGTGGTGGTGGTAGACACCTGACAACGCTGCAGCAGCAGGTCTACCGGCCCGCAGAGTTGTTCTGCACGGCTGCTCGGCGATGTCCGCCGAATACCTGCCAGCGGTGGTTGTAGGGGTTGTCACCGGTGGCGATGAGGAGGGGCGCTGATACTGGGGCCGCCTCGTAACACGCTGCGGCCGCTGTGAGGGGCTGGGGCCGCCGGGACCGGGCGCGGGCCTCGAGGAGGTCGCCAACGTGGCGGGGGCGGACAGCGCGCGGCCGACGTCGGCTTGGTGGTCCGGGTTCGGGTCGGCCCGGCAGGGCCGACCCGAGTGTGAATGGGTGGGCGGGTGGCACTGGTTGGGTGTCAGCCGGGTCCGGGTGGTCGTCCCTGCTCGCACCGGGCATT
>NZ_JZWV01001306.1 GCF_000966975.1 Streptomyces katrae
CCCTGCTCGCACCGGGCATTGATGCTGATCTTGGCTGCCACTGCGTGACCAGGCTGCTGCCATGGGGTGGCTAGCACGGTGGTGGGTGGCTGTCATGGGTTTGCCTATTCCTGTGTTGGGCTTGCTTGGATAGCGGTGTGCTGGCGTGAGAAAGCGACGTCCGGCGGCGCCCGCAAGGGCGCCTGGCGCACTCCGGTGATCAGCCACCGGGCCGGTAGCGCCGCGTATGGCAATGGAGTGGTCTTCCTGGACTGGCACAAGGACGGCCGCGGCTACCAGGCCCACGACTACAAGGGCTCTCCGACTGTCTGACCTGCTGATTCTGGTCAGTCGCCGGGGGCGTGCGCGTCCTCCTGGCCGTGGGCGAGGATCGGCAGGAGGGTTTCGGCGGCGTCGCATCCGGTGCACGCGACCGTGCCGGGCTGGCCGAGCGCGTCGAGTGCGTCCATCGTCTTGACCGGCACTGCCCGGTCCGTCGCCAGTGGGCATCCCTCGGCGTGCACGGTGGTGGGCCGGGCGCGGCCGTCGAGGACCCACACCCACGGCGTTGCCGTAGCGGCCGCCCGGCCGGCTGGGTTGCGGTGGGTGGGCACCTGGTCCAGGGCGACGCCGGGGATAGGCCGCAGTTGGGCGGAGGTCACCCACGTGCCGTACTCGGCCGGCTCGACGCCACCGCCTTCGGTGGTCTGCCAAAGGGGGACGCCAATGCGGAAAACCCACAGCCCGGTGTCCATCTGGAGGCGCTCGTAGAGCCGTACCCGAAGCTCTTGCCCGTCGGGCAGCAGGAGCGTGATCGCTGCGGGTGGTGGCGCGGGGGCGGTCACGGTCAGGAGCGGGCGAGCCGCTCCGCGCGGGCTTGCTGGCATGCCGCGCACAGGGGGCTCGCACCCGCTCCGTAGCGCGTGGTGGGCTGGCGGCACCGGACACACGGTCCGGTCGAGACCGGCGCGGGCCGTGCGGGTGCGGCGTCAATGGGACGGCTCATGCTGCGGCCTTTCGTCCGGGGCCCGGGCCGATGGGGGTGCGGGTGGCGCGATCCAGGTCGGCGACGCCGGCCCGCCGGCCGGTGGAGGCACTCCAGTAGGGGTGGGTGCACAGCTGCGCCGAGAGGGCGATCAGCCGGCGCCGCAGCGCGGTCGTGCTGGCCCCGGCAGGGATCTGGGCGAGTTCGGCGTAGGTCTGCTGCCAGGTCCTTTGGAGGGTGATCAGGTCCTCGGGGAAGCGGAACGGTGTGCTCACCCTTCAATGGAAACATGTGTTCGAATTCTTCGGCGAATGCCTCGCCGTGGGCCCGGGCCCGGTTGTGACTGAGCACTGCATCTGTCCAATGAGCACTGGACTTGTCGTGCTGTGGATTTGAGTTGGCGAGCAGGGCGGCCCGGCCGGCTGGAGGGATCTGCGGCCCCGGGACGGCGCCGGTCATGCCCTTTGGTGCGTGCTGGCTCCCCGGCATGCCGCACGAAGGCGGCCGGACTCCGCGCAAGGCAAGGGGCCCGAATGTGGGTGGCAAGGATGATCACTAAGCTCCGTGCCATGGCCAGTGCACCGTCCGCAACGGGAGACCGTCAGGGGGGTGCATCCCTTTTTGAGACAGGCAGCATCTGTGACGGCGGACATCCGAGTGACACTGACCCCTCAGGCGCCAGAAGGCTTGAGTCGACGAGCTCGGTACTTCGTGGAGGGGCATGGGCTTCGTGTCCCCCGCCGCGACCTCATGCTCTGCCGGGAAGCATGGCTCGAACGCGGGATACCTGCTGTAGAGATCGACCGGGCCGCGGCCTACCAGGAGCGGTGGGGCGGAATCGCCCTACCCCCGGCTCCCGGATACGAGGGCGGCCCGCGCGTTCTGGAAGCCGACATGCCTGAAGGCTCGGGCGCGGAGGGATGGCGGTTCTCGGCCGGCAGCTGTCGCGTCTCCATGGCTCACGGATTCATGATCGGACCTGGAGGCGAATTCGGGATCGACGCTGACCGCTGGACACCGCTGCACGCCAGCACGGAGGGATGGGTGGAAGCCCTTGCGCTGGCCGCCCACGCGGGCTACTGGGCCAAGACCATCACGAGGGTCAAAGGCCGCGCCGCGCCGTCGAAGAATTGGACCTCGACGGATTCGAACCTGTACCTGAGGTTCAGGGGCTCGCCGACACCTGGTGGAGGGGCAAGGACTCGCTCATCGCCATCTACCGCGGCGAAGCCTCAGGATTTGACGCCCCGCACTGCCTGAGGGCCCACATCTACGGTGGTCTCGATGCGTGGGGTCTGGGCGGACACTGACTCTCCGGTCCGATCACCCGCCGGGGGGCCTGCTCCCGGCCTGGCCGCGTTCCCCCGGGATACGGCCGATGCCTTCGCTGCTGGCCGCCTTGCCGACACCGGGTTGAGCATCCGAGTTGTCCATCCGGGTCACCTATCGTGCTCAGTCACACCCGGATGGGTGTCCTGTGACAGTGAACCTTGATCATTTGCCGTCGAAGTTTGAGCATTCGCCGGTTCGTGCCACTGATGGTTAAGCGGCCTGGTCAGGGGGTTCTCTGGCCAGGTCTGGCGAGCGGGAACCGGCCCTTGGGGAGGAATCGATCGAGTCTTGGCGGCAGATGGTAGCGCCCTCCAGTACCTGGGTGGCTGGAGATCGTTGGCAAGGTATGAAGAAGACCTTCCCTGTCACCGCGGCCGCGGCTGTCGTGTCCCTGTGGACCCTCGCCGTCGCTGCCCACGCTGCACCCGCTCCCGTGACCCAGACCTACGACCGACCCGGGTCATACACCTTCACCGTGCCCGACGGCGTCAGGCGGATCACGGAGGCGGCGGAGGCGGTGGGGGCAACAACAACGGGCCGCTGACCGGCGGGGGAGGCGGCGGCGGTGCCAGCGGCAGCCAGGCGACCTGCTCGATGGGGGTCCGTCCCCACATGACGCTGACCATGACCGTCGGCAAGGCCGGTGCGGCAGGCACGGCCGGCGCCACGAACACCGACGGCGGCGACGGCGGGGCCGGCGGCGACAGCTCCACGTATATGGAAGACCAACTCGTCGCGCGTGCCGGCGGGGGTGGAGGCGGCTTCGCCGGGCACCGCTCTGGCACCTTCGGCTCCGGCACCGGCGGCGCGGCCGGGCAGGCCCAGCCCCACGGCGACGGCGCCTGCCTCAACGGCCGGACGATGAGCTCAGCACCCGCTGCTGCCGGCGAGAACGGTGCGGACGGCTCCCGCAACAATCAGGGCAAGGGCGGCTGGGGCGGCCGGACCGTCACCACCTTCGGCAACCCGAACGGGAACGGCGGAAGCGGCGGCATCGGAGCGGGCATCGTCGGCGGCGGAGACGGCAATCGCGGCGACCACACGGACGCCGGCACCGGCTCCGAGGGTATGGATGGACTGATCACGCTCACCTACACCCCGCAGGGGTAGCTCGGGGGCGTGCACGACATCTGGTACTCGACTCAGCTCGGCAAGGGAGTGTGGGGGAGCGTGCCGGCAGTGGACGTGAACACCGGCCAGGACCCGGCCCCCAGGTCTCCGCGAATGCTGATGCGCAGGTAGGTGCCCGGGTTGGTCGGCATGGCCGACCCGGGCGCTCCACAAGTCGCCACTGCCCCTCTGCCCACACCAGGTGCTCAAACTTCCCTACGACTTCGAGGAGATGCGGCAGGTGTGGACGGTCCACGCCCGCATTGACGCGGACGCCCTGGCCGCCCAGGCGGAGGCCTGGGCCGATGTCAACGACGATGCGCCGCAGGAGTTCGAAGATGTGCCGGTGGGCCGGATGTCGTT
>NZ_JZWV01001307.1 GCF_000966975.1 Streptomyces katrae
CGCACATCCTGGACAACATCCCGGTCCTCTCCGGCAACGTCTCCGCCGGCAGCTGACCCAGCTCCACCCCTCCTGGTCCAGGGCCGCGTCAGCCCGTGGAGCGAAGTGACGAGGGCCCCGGCGGCGTCCTGCCGCCGGGGCCCTCGCACGCGTGGGGCCGCCCCCTCACCCCGTCCAGAAGTCCCACCACCGGGTCAGCACCAGCATCCCGATCACCCCGAGGTGCAGGGCGGGCGGGGCCCAGGCGAAGTCGGTGAAGAACGTCCGCAGCGGGCCGGGCGCGGGCAGCCGGCCGGTGCGGACGTTGTGGGCCGTGACCGCCCAGAACATCACCAGGGTCGCCACCCAGGCCAGGCAGCACCACAGGCACAGGGCGTTGATCTCGTAGAGCGACTGCACCATCAGCCAGGCGCAGAAGCCGGTGCCGAAGGCGGTGCCGGCGTTCAGTCCCAGCCAGAACCAGCGGTGGTGGCGGGCCCCGGCCAGCAGTCCGGCGCCCACGCAGACCACGGCCCCGTAGGCGGCCAGCCCGAGCATCGGGTTGGGGAAGCCGAAGACGGTGGCCTGCGCGCTCTTCATGACGCTTCCGCAGGAGACGACGGGGTTGAGGCTGCAGGCGGGCTTGAAGTCCGGGTCCTCCAGCAGGAGGAACTTGTCGAGGGTGATCACCCAGGAGGCCAGCAGTCCGGCGGCCCCGGTGGCCACCAGCAGCCAGGCCAGGGACCTGGGGGCGTCGGATCCGTCCTCGGAGCGGGTACTGGAGCGCCGCCGCTGGCGCGGGACGTCCACGGTGTTCGTTGCCATGCCGCCCATGGTCCCGCGCAGCACCGCAAACCCTGACGAACACGGGCCATTCCCGGGCAAGTTGACCTGAAGGTGTGGCGGAAACCTCTGATGCTTCCCGGACGTTTTACCGAATCCCGGACGTGATGTCAGAGCCAGGGGCTACGTTGTGCTTCCGCGAAGTGACAAGCTGCGACGGCCTGGAGCCCACCTTGAGCGATCCGTACGAGACAACCGAGGCGCACCTCGAGCGACTCCTGGGCCGCGCCCTCAACTCCTTCGACCTTCCCGACGCGTTGGTCGAGCGCCTCGGCAGCGCGCTCGCCCACAGCTCCTCCCTCTACACCACGCACCACAGCCCGTCGGCGGGGCTCTGGCGGGAGACCCACCGGCACACGTACCTGCTCTCCGACGGCGAGACGGTCTCCCTGTGGGAGCTGGCGTACCGGACGAAGGACGACCGCCACAGCCGGCACGAGGTGTTCGCCTCCCGGGAGGAGCTCTCCCTGGCCGGGGCGCGGCTCTTCGGTGAGGCCGCGGCGGAGCCGGCCCTGTCGCCGCCGCCCGGGCCGGGCGCGGCCGGGGAGGAGGGGCCGGGGTGGGGGGCGGACGGGACGGAGGAGGATCTGGCGCTGCTGAGCGCCCTGTTCGCCGCCCCGGATCCGCGGGAGCGCCACCGCGAGTACACGGTGGAGGACTCCGCGGACCACGCCCGCCGGGTGCTGCGGCGCGCGGAGAACGCCGACCGGCCCGGGCAGGAGGTGGCCGCGCTGCTGCGCTCGGCGTACGCGCACCAGATCACCCAGGCCTTCGGCGGCCGGCAGTCCCTGGCCGACGGGCGGGACGCCGGGTTCAGCCTGTACGAGCACGCCTTCGTCCTGCTGGACGGGACCGAGCTCAGCCTCTGGGAGGTCGAGCACACGGCCACCCCGGACGGGCGGCACATGTGCGAGGTCTACGCGAGCGAGCCCGCCGCCCGCGGGGCGATGGAGCTGCGCACCCGGGTCCGGTAGGACGGCAGGGCCACCGCGTCGAACGGGACATGTCCGCCCCCGGGGGCGGACATGTCCGTGAGGGTGTGCCCGGGGGCTCAGGCCCGGTCGGCCTGCTCGACGGCGGCGCCCTCGCGCTCCGAGAGCGGGACCTGCTTGCGCGGCAGGACGAACATCACCACGAAGATCAGGGCGAGCACCGCCACGACCCACCACAGCGCGCCGCGGAAGGCCTCGACGTAGGGCGCGCCGAGGACCCGGTCGTCCTCGATCGACCCGAAGAAGACCACGGAGGTCAGGGCGAGGCCGAGGGCGTTGCCCATCTGGCCGGTGGTGTTGATCAGGCCGGAGGCCGAGCCGGCGTGCTCGCGCGGCACCTGGGACAGGATGGTGTCGTTCAGCGGGGCGACGATCAGGCCCATGCCGATGCCCATGACGATCAGCGGGGCGGCCATCTGCCAGGAGGCGATCTCCATGCCGTAGCGCTGGGACTCCCAGATGTAGAGGAGCAGGCCCGCGGCCATGACCAGCGCGCCGGCCTGGAGCACCTTGCGGCCGAAGCGGGGGACGAGCTTCTCGACGGAGAGGCCGGCGGCGACGGAGACGGCGATGGAGAAGGGGATGCCGGTGCTGCCCGCGTGCAGCGGGGTCCAGCCGAGGCCCATCTGCATGTAGAGCGTCCAGACCAGGAAGAAGATGCCGGTGGCCAGGCCGAAGGCCAGCTGGACGGTGATGCCGCCGGCGAAGCTCTTGACCTGGAAGAGGGAGAGCTCGACCAGCGGGGAGCCGTCCTTCTTGATCTTGTACTTCTCGTAGACGATGAACGCGGCGAAGACGACCGGGGACGCGATCATGCAGATGAAGCCCCACAGCGGCCAGTCGTTCTCCCGGCCCTGGGTGAGCGGGTAGATCAGCAGGACCAGGGCGACGGTGGCGAGGACGACGCCGACCAGGTCGAGGCGCAGGGCCTTGGGGGCCTTGGACTCGGAGATGTACTTGCGGCCCAGGATCACGGCGGCGATGCCGACGGGCAGGTTGATCAGGAAGATCGTCCGCCATTCGAGGCCGAAGAGGTTCCACTCGGTGAGCAGCGCGCCGAGCAGCGGACCGGAGACCGCGCCGAGGCCGACGATCGCGCCGAACATGCCGAAGACCTTGCCGCGCTCGTGCGGCGGGAAGGTGACGTGGATGATCGCGAGGACCTGCGGGACCATCATCGCCGCCATGCCGCCCTGGAGGAGGCGGGAGGCGACGAGCATGGACGGGTCGGCCGCGATGCCGCAGAGCAGCGAGGCGGCGGTGAAGCCGGCGACGCCGACGAGGAAGAGGCGCTTGCGGCCGTAGATGTCACCGAGACGGCCGCCGGTGATCAGGCCGGCCGCGAAGGCGAGCGCGTAGCCCGCGGTGATCCACTGGATCGCGCTGGTCGAGGCGCCGAAGTCCTGGCGCATGCTGGGTATCGCGATGTTGACGATCGTGACGTCGACCAGGTCCATGAAGGACGCGGTCATCACGATGGCCAGCGCCAGCCAGCGGAGGCGGTCTGCGGGGGCGGCGGGGGCGGCGGGGCCTTCGGCGCCGTCCGGTGCCGCCGCGGCGGCCGCCTTCCCCTCTTCTCGTACGGGCCCGTTCTCTCTCTCGGGCGATGCTGTGGGCGTCTCGGTGCTCATGGGGAGAAACGTAGACGGGAACTAGGCCAAGGGGTGTCCTATTTACCTGGCAATCTTGAAACATGAACGACACCCCCGCCCGGCTGCTCACCCTGCTGTCCCTGCTCCAGACCCCGCGCGAGTGGCCGGGCAGTGAGCTGGCGGAGCGGCTGGGGGTGAGCGCGCGGACGATCCGGCGGGACATCGAGCGGCTGCGGGAGCTGGGGTACCCGGTGGAGGCCACGCTGGGGGCGGTCGGCGGGTACCGGCTGGTGGCGGGCGCGGCGATGCCGCCGCTGCTGCTGGACGACGAGGAGGCCGTGGCCATCGCGGTGGGGCTGCGGGCGGGGGCCGGGCATGCGATCGAGGGGGTCGAGGAGGCCTCCGTACGGGCGCTGGCCAAGCTGGAGCAGGTGCTGCCGGCCCGGCTGCGCCGCCGGGTGGGGGCGCTGCAGTCCGCGACCGTGGCGGTGACCCGGGGCGACGGGCCGAGCGTGGATCCGCGGACGCTGACGGTGATGGCCTCGGCGGTGGCGGGGCCGGAGCGGCTGCGGTTCGCGTACCGGGCGCGGGACGGGGTGGACTCGCGGCGGCTGGTGGAGCCGTACCGGCTGGTGAGCACGGGCAGCCGGTGGTACCTGGTGGCCTTCGACCTGGAGCGGGGGGACTGGCGCACCTTCCGGGTGGACCGGGTGAGCGAGCCGTTCCCGACGGGGGCGCGGTTCAGCCCGCGGCCGCTGCCGATGGAGGCGGCGGAGTTCGTGCGGCGCGGGCTGCGGGGCGGGGAGACCTACCCGGCGGACGTGTCCTTCGCGGCGGCGCCGCAGGAGCTGCCGGGCTGGCTGCGGGAGTGGGCCGTGGCGGAGGGGCGGGGGTCGCGGGTGCGCTTCGAGAGCGGGGACGCGCCGGAGTGGCTGGCGGCCCGGATGGCGCTGACGGGGCTGGAGTTCACGGTGCGGGGGCCGGAGTTCCTGGTCCGGGCGGCGGGCGCGCTGGCCGAGCGGCTGGCCGGAGCGGCGTCGGC
>NZ_JZWV01001308.1 GCF_000966975.1 Streptomyces katrae
GAGCAGGCTGACTGACCTGCCACTTTAGGTGGTTCGGTCGGCGTTCTGAAGCACTTTCACCGATACCGGCAATTCGGAACATCTCCTCAGCCCGCCGCATCAACGGCTCCCCCGGGCCGGGCCCGTCCCCTCCGACGCCGGTCGTGTCATGCCCCTGCAAGCGAGCGCCTACCGCAATGCACCTGGCGACGCAACGCGCACTTCCCTTCTCATCGCCGGCGCTGACGGGCTCCGTATCACTCCCCGCATAACAACCTGTTCCATATCCCCGTCGTCGCAGGGAGGGGCTCGATTCCAGGGAGGGCCGTCGGGGAGAGGCGTTCGGGGAGCAGTCACTGTGACCGCTCCCCGAACGGAAGCTCTGGTGTCGATGAGCCTGCTGCGCCGGGTGAGGTGTCCCCCGTCACCAACCGGTGCCGGACTCTCCGTTGACGGAGGCGAATGCGACCCGGAGGGCTCTGCTCCGAGAGTAGCGACGCTGGCTTCGACCGGGGATGTGGATCAGGCACTGAGACCTGCCACGACATGATCACCAATGCCGGTGACACCCTCCTTGCGCGCGCCCGAGAGGCAGACGCCGTGCGCCCTGGGATGACCATCACCCAGCTGTTGAAACTCGTCGGCGCCATCGCGCTGGCCGCCGAGCAGGACATCGACGGCCCCGGCCGAGGCCGGCCTGCTGCTTGCGATCGCCACGACGGCGTATCTCCTCCAAAGCCCAACGAGTCCTGAGCATTGCTCTGACGGGCGTTTCAGTGCTTGGTGTGCTCCGGGGGGTCCAGGGCTTCCAGGGTGGCGAGAACGTCCGAGCCGTCAGCGCCGCCGGAGGCGTAGACGCAGTTGCCGCCTACGCCTGTGGGGCACGGCATGGCGACGGCGCCGAGTTGCCATCGAGGCGTCGGCATCGGGGGCAGGTCCGTCCAGATGTTGGAGGCCGGGTTGTAGGACTGGACGCTGGCCAGGAGGTGAGTCACGTAGAGGCCGCCCACGATGTAGATGCACGTACCACTCTGCCCGGGTGGGCAGGTGGTGGCCGTGGTGCCCATGTTGGAGCGGGGTGTGGGCAGCGACGCCACCGGGGTCCAGGTGTTGGCCGCCGGGTTGTAGGACTGCACCACGTTGGTCTGGGTGGAGTCGAAGCCGCCGACGGCGTACACGCAGGTGTTCTGCTGGCCCGGCGAACAAGGCGCGGCCGCAGCGCCCAGGCCTGATCTGGGCGTGGGCATCGAGGCGACCGTGCTCCACGTATTGCTGATGGGGTTGTACGACTCCGTCGAGCCCAAGGAGCCAGCGACGCCGACGCCGCCGACCGCGTAGATGCACATTCCCGTCTGGCCCAGCGAGCACGGGGCCGCCGTAGCCGCCAGATCGGAGCGCGCGGTCCGTA
>NZ_JZWV01001309.1 GCF_000966975.1 Streptomyces katrae
CTCCGTAGCGGGGCGACTGTGCTCCAGGCGTTAGTCACCGGGTTGTAGGACTGAACCACCGTCTGCGGAGTCTGGCTCTCCCCGGAGATGACCACGCCGCCGATGACGTAGAGGCATGTGCCTGTCTGGCCGGGCGGGCAGGCAGCGGTCGCTGCGGCGGCATTGCTCCGCGCTGTGGGCATCGGCGGCAGCGTGGACCAGGCGTTGGTGATCCGGTTGTACGACTCGGCCGAGGCCAGCGGCTGCCCCGCCAGGTTTTCGCCGCCAACCGTATAGACGCAGATGCCGGTCTGGCCGGGTGGACAGGGGGCGGCGGCCGAGGCCACGCCGGCTCGCGCCGTCGGCATGCTCGGCAGCGTCGTCCAGATGGTGCCGCCGGTGGCGGCGGCGGGCAGGATCGCAGTGAGAACCGCGGCGGCGGCCAGCGCGGCCACCACGGAGAAGCGTTTGCGCCACCTCTTAAGGGGTGCGCCGGGGAGTGGTGTGGGCGTGGGTGGCACGGGCCTCCTCCTTCGGTGAGCGGGGACATCCCGTGGGATCTCCCACGCCATGCCGGGAACCCGGCCGTCTACTGGTGAGTCACCTCCCGTCGGCCCCGGCGGCACGCGGCGGATGGAGCACGTTGGCCAGCCGGGGCTCTGCCCGACCTGATCATGCCCACCGGCAAGCGCAAGGGACAGCGCCCCTCCGTCGCCGGCGTCTACGGTGCCCTCGCCGAACACGCCAAGCGCAAGGCGTACCCCGAAGCCGTCACCCAGGCCCACGCCGACTTCGCCAGCCTGGCCAACGGCGAGGTGCCCGGGCCGCGCAGTGAGGCCAAGGCCCACGACGCGCCCCGCATCGCCCACCTCCTGGCCGACCTCCCCGTTGAGATCCTGGGCCGACTCCGCTCGGACCGGGTAATGCGTAAGCCCGTCCCGGTGCCGTGGATCTGCCCACCGCAAGGCGGCCGCCCGCCCAAGCACGGCGGAGAGTTCGTCTTCGGCAACCCGGGCACCTGGGGCGAGGTCACCGCGGTCACCGTCACCAACACCAACACCAACCGGTATGGGGCAGCGACTGCGCAGGCGTGGGACCGGCTCCACCCCCGGCTGACGCGACGGGCCGCGTGGCTCGACCACGAGGAACCGTTGCCGATCATCGAGGGCACCGTGATCAGGTTGACAGTCGAGAACCTGCCCAGCGGCGGGGTGAACAAGCCCGTCTGGCTCTGGTGGTCTGGCACCGGCGCCACCAAACAGGACGTCGACCGGTGCTGGCAGTCCTTCCTGCGGCGCTTCGACCTGGAACACACGTTCCGGCTACTCAAGCAGACCCTCGGGTGGACCCGGCCACGGCTGCGGAACTCCGGGGCGGCCGACCGCTGGACCTGGCTCGTCCTGGCCGCACACGCCCAGCTCCGCCTCGCCAGACCCCTCGCACGGGACCTCCGCCGCCCCTGGGAACGACCGGCAGAACCGAACAGACTTACCCCCGCTCGAGTCCGCCGGGGGTTCAGGAACCTGCACGCGAAGACCGGCACGCCAGCCCTTGCACCGAAACCCACCCGCCCCGGCCCCGGACGGCCTCCCGGATCATCAAACCGGCGGCCCGCCTCCCGCTACGAAGTGGGACGCGTCCTCGTGACCGGCGAGTCCTACACCCGCCCCGCGCACCACAAGGTCGGCACAAAACCCCATCGCACCGGATCTGACGCCTGACGCCTCCGGGAGCGGCTCTACGCTGCGGGCATGCCGAAGATCAGGTTGAACAACGACACCGAGAAGATACTTGCAGTCTGGATCGAGCCGTTGGGCGAGGACTACTGGATGAACCCCAAGGAGAGGTTCACCGTCGCCACCCGAACCGCTGCGAGCGAGGACTCTGACGAAGCGCCTTTCGACGTCGTCTTCCATGACCAGGGAGTCAGTGTCTGGGTGAACATCGGCTTCGAAGCCATCGTCCGAGACCAGTCCGGCACCGAAGTGGACTGCGGTCACCAACGCCCCCTCGAAGTCATGAGGAAATGGACGGAGGAAGCCGAAGCCGCAGCCCGGCGGACCGCCGACTCACCCAGTCTCCGCGACCTCACTCGCGAGCACGCCGACGCCATGCGCCGAGCACTCATACAAGCCGAGGCCACCGACAAACAGGCACACGAGCGTCCAATGACACCGTGACCACGCAGTCATTGGTTAAACGACAAGCTAACGCGTCTCCGTACGTCACCACCCCAGCCCGGACGTGAGAACGCAGGCAAGGAATCAGGAAGGCCTGGAGGCAGACGGCCTCCCGGTCTTCCCGACCCCACCTTGTGGCTAACCCCGTCCGCGCCGCATGAGCCAGAGGACGAACAGGCAGCCCGGAACAGCCACCGCCAGGTAGACCGCCAATGTCTGCGCCAGGCCGTCCCCGCTCGACCTCCACGCAGTGCACAGGAGTACTCCGAAGAGGACGAACAGGCCGACGACCAGCCCGGTCGAGAGCGTGGTGGGGCGACGGCGCACGGCGGACTCCTCCTTCATCAGTAGCACTTCACCCCGGCTGCCTTGCCGGTGTAGGTGAACTTCATCTCCACGCCGCTCTTGCACCGGTCGATGCCCTCGTTGCCGAGGGAGACCATGTACGCGTAGACACCCGCTGCGACAGCGGCACCGATGCCGCCGGTGACGACCCCGATGAGCCCGGCCGCGGTCGCCGCCGAGCCGGCGTTGACGGCCTTGGCCTGGGACTTGCTCAGCTTCACGTAGACGTACCAGCCGAGCGACACGCCCCGGGCAACCCGGGACGGAGCCTCGCCGTCCTCACGGCGCAGGTCGCCCCGGACCACGGTGACGACGTCGGAGTCCTTGAAGGCTTCGAGGGCCTCCTCGTAGGTGTAGCCGGCGGTAGCGAGGTCCAGGTAGGCACCGCCCCCGTCAGCGGTCACCACCTTGGCCGCGTTCGCGGGCTGCGCCACGGACGGGCCGCCGGCTGCCGAAGCGGCCGGCGCCGCTGCGGTCAGCAGGGCCGCGGTGAGAACGGTGGCGCAGGCGGTCCGGAACGTGCGGGTCGTGGTACCGGAGTTCATACGAATTTCCCCCATCAAAGCGTACGGATGCACGCATCTGGTCATCAGTCACCTGAAGTTGATCATGATCAGGAAAGCCGCCTAAGGGACGAAAGTCCTGAGCCCGCTGCCGAAAGTCCCCGGGTATCGTTTAACCCGCCCCACCGCTGTGCGCGTTCCCATGACGGGCCGTCTCCGGCAGCGCGAGCAGCGGCCTCGCCCCTCCAGCTTTCAGCGCCGACGGTTCGCCGATGATTCTCAGCAGCAGTTGGCAACCGCCCGCCGGGAAACGTTCACTAGAGATGCCGGCAGCGCCATGCCGCCCCGGGCGGCGTAGCGGAATGCCGCCGCCGAGGTGCAGTCGCTCCGAGTCCGCACACGAGTGCGAAGATGCCCTCGTGGTGACAGACGCTGAGTGGGCTCGGATCCGGAGGGGGCTGCGTTTCGGGCAGGTCTTCGAGGGCACGGTCGTGAAGGTTCCCCGGCCGGGTGCGATCGGGATCTTCGTGGACATCGGCCTGCAGGTCGGAGGCTTCGTCGACGTCCTGTTGCTTCCGGAGCAGAACGATGACTGGCCGGAGGAGGGCACGGTTGCGGAGTTCGAGATCTGGTGGGCAGACAGTCGTCGGCAGATCCGGCTGAAGCCTTCCGACTCACGGTATCTGCGGACCGACTTCGCAGAGTTCCTGGCCCTCGCCCGCCCCGACTGGCCCTTCGAGGTGGGACAGCCCGTTCGCGATCCAGGGCCCTCGGCCTTTGACCAGGTGCGGTCAGCGCTGCGACCAGATGGGCCCCCGGCCGTGTCCCCGTGAGGTCCGCTGAGGTGGCCGCTCCCCTGGCTTGGACCCGGCGGGCTCGGCTCCGGCTCAGGCTCGCGTGCCATAGAGGCGGTGGAAGCCGGTGCCGGTCCCCATGACGCTGCCGTCGAAGGTGAGCCGGTCGACGAAGACGGCGCACAGAACCTGGAGTCGGCGGGACGTCACGGTTCCGCGGCCGAAGCCCTGGCAGAGGTGAGCACGAACACTGCTCCCCTACGCCGTGGCAGCGGCGGCGTGCCGCCCTGGACGCCGCCCATACCGAGGATGGCCGAAGTGCACCGGGAACGGTCTCTTCAAGGCCGGAGGCGGCTGGCACACCCTGACTGCCCGCGTCGACAACACGAACAAGAAGGCCCTCAAGCAGTTCCAATGGGAACCCTCCCAGGTCGTAGCCGAGGTCTACGCCAAGAACGCCGACGGCAGCTGGGCCTGGCAGCCGGTAAAGACCTGGAACGACGGGGAGACCCTGCTCGGCATCGGACTCGGCAGTCGGCCGGTGGCCGCCGGTGAGGTCTACTGGGGGCCCAGTTCCGCCTCCGCTTCGCCGCCGGCACCCCGCCGGGGGACGTCGCCCTGCAGAGAGGTGGCT
>NZ_JZWV01001310.1 GCF_000966975.1 Streptomyces katrae
CCCTGCAGAGAGGTGGCTTTGAGGGGAGCCCGCCGCCGACGAGCCCATCGACTCGGAGTCACCCGAGTACCGGACGAAGGCGGGTTCAACGACGGATACCGGAGCCGGCACCAGATCCGGGGCAGCAGCACGGGAAACACCCTGACCAACACATAGAACCTGCCCGCCTACAGGAACAAGCCCCGTACATGGAAGTCTGTTCACATGGACACATTCACGGACCGATTCGAAGGCGCGTGGGAGTGGTGGGAGGCCGCCATCGAAGAAGCGCAGGAAGAGCGTTGGATCCGTGACACCGTGGAACGGCAGGTCATCAAGGACATCCGCGCCGCCACAAACCCCCTTTCTGGCGGACGGATGGCCCCGTTCACCGAGGACTCGTGGCACGTACGCATCGGGAGAATCGCGAACTGGGCCGGAGTGTTGCGGCTCGCTGCCCGGTCAGGCGGTTGGGTACTCCAGCCGGTCGCAGGACACCGCCCACCGCGCCCTGCGGGCATGGCCGAGCTGCTGTCCGGCATCTACGCCATCGGCGAGCAAGGAGAAATCTGGATGCGGCAGCTCCTGAAGGGGGAGCTGCCGCCAGAACACGAGATCGCGAAGGCCGAGGGCTTCCTCACCGGTCCGGGCTCCGTCGAGGACCTTGAGCTCTTCTTCTACGACTGAAAGGCCGTCTCTTCAACGCACCGCCCTGGCCAGACACCCGGGTCCAACCCTGCACTTGCTGGGAGCAAGGGGACCCTGAGGACGGCTCAGCCTCCGGCGCTGGGATGCGGGCGCGGGGAGCAGCACACCGGCTGGGCGTGGATGGGCCAGAGCTTGGGGTCATCCCCGCGGGTACGGGGAGCAGTCGGTGTGGCTGCACCGGCGCCGGTGTGGAGTCGGGTCCATCCCGACGGGTGCGGGGAGCAGGGGGGCGCCGGTCACCAGGCTCTGGAGCGTGGGGTCCATCCCCGCGGGTGCGGGGAGCAGAGTTCTCCCCAGCGCTCGTGTGCCTGGGCGAGGGGTCCATCCCCGCGGGTACGGGGAGCAGCCGCCGTACGCCAAGGTGTATCGGCGCTTGTCGGGTCCATCCCCGCGGTTGGGGGGAGCAGCCTCGGTTGGCAGGCGGGCGGTGACCGTCTCGGGGTCCATCCCCGCGGGTGCGGGGAGCAGAGCAGGCCACCCGCTGGGAGAACCCGCTGCTCCCCGC
>NZ_JZWV01001311.1 GCF_000966975.1 Streptomyces katrae
GGGCGGGCGGGGCGGGCGGGGGCGCGGTCACGGTGGTCGTCGCCGTGGCCGTGGCGGTCGCCGTGACGGGGGAGGCCGCCGGGGGCCGCGGGGCGGAGGTGGCCGTGGCGGGGGCGCGGCCGGGGCGGTCGTCCTGTGCGGTGTCCCTGCCGCCGCCCGCCGGGCCGGAGAGCAGGGAGGTCACGGCCACGGCCCCGATGACGGCCACGACGACGAGTGCGGCGACCAGTCCGGCACGCAGTCCGGCCCGGGGCTCCGGCGCCGCCGCGGGGCCGGTCTGCGCGGTGGCGCGTTCGGTCGGGGACCAGCCGACGGGCGCGGGGACGGCGGGCCGGCCGGGGGCGGGGGCCGGGGCGGAGCCGAGGAGGGGGAGGCTGCCGGTGGTCACGTACGCCGACAGCATCCGCTGTGCCTCCGCCGCCCCCAGCCGGCGTTCGGTGTCGCGCTCCAGCAGGCCCCGGACCAGCGGGGCCAGCGGTCC
The DNA here is from genome assembly GCF_000966975.1 of Streptomyces katrae. Lineage (GTDB taxonomy): Bacteria > Actinomycetota > Actinomycetes > Streptomycetales > Streptomycetaceae > Streptomyces > Streptomyces katrae. The sequence continues at coordinate 482 of NZ_JZWV01001311.1, forward strand.
CGCCTGTGCGGGCGGGCGGATCTCGTCCTGGACGACGGCGTGGAGGACCCCGCCCAGCGAGTCGCGGTGGAAGGGGGACTCGCCGGTCAGCGCGGCGCACAGCAGGGCGCCCAGGGACCACAGGTCGGACGCCGGGCCGGCGGCGGCTCCCTGCATCCGTTCGGGAGAGGTGTACTCGGGCGAACCCACGAACGCGCCGGTCTCGCTGATGGTGGTGGAGCCGGCGAGGCGGGCGATGCCGAAGTCGGTGAGGACGACCCGTCCGGTGCCCGCCTCCATGAGGACGTTGGCGGGCTTGACGTCGCGGTGGAGGACCCCGCGCTCGTGGGCCGCGCCGAGGGCACCGAGCAGGGCGAGTCCGACCCGGGCGGTCTCCCCGGTGTCGAGGGGCCCGTCGGCACCGAGGCGGTCGGCGAGCGAGCCGCCCTCCACGAGTTCCATGACGATGTAGTGCCGGCCGTCGTCCTCGACGACGTCGTGCACGACGACCACGTGCGGGTGCTTGATCTGTGCGACGGTCCGCGCCTCGCGCAGCGCGCCCGCCGCTTCCTTCCCCTCGCCGACGTGGAGTTCCTTCACGGCGACCGCACGTCCGAGGAGCTCGTCGGAGGCCCGCCAGACGGTCCCCATGCCGCCCCGGCCCAGCCTCTTCCCCAGGCGGTACCGCCCGGCGATCACGACGTCCTTGCGCGGTTCGTCCTGCGGCACGCTGTTCCCCCTCGACCCGGTCAGGGTCATGATGCCGCAAGGCCCGATCCGGCCACTGCGGCTCCGGCCGGAACACGTCCCGGAACACGAAAAGAACCCCACCGAAGTGGGGTTCTTTGTCT
>NZ_JZWV01001312.1 GCF_000966975.1 Streptomyces katrae
CCGGTGGTCGGCCCCGGTTTCCCGCGGCGACATGGACAACAATAGCAAAGGATCGGCGGCCCTCCGACCAGATATCCGGCCCCTCCGCCTGCCCGCCACGCCGCGCTGACCTGCGGGCATGTTCCGGGGCAGGGCCTAGGGGCAGCGGATGACCTGGCCGGCGTAGGAGAGGTTGCCGCCGAAGCCGAAGAGGAGGACCGGGGCGCCGGAGGGGATCTCGCCGCGCTCGACCAGCTTGGAGAGGGCCATCGGGATGCTGGCCGCCGAGGTGTTGCCGGAGTCGACGACGTCGCGGGCGACGACGGCGTTCACGGCGCCGATCTTGGCGGCGAGGGGCTCGATGATCCGCAGGTTGGCCTGGTGCAGGACGACCCCGGCGAGTTCCTCGGGGGTGATCCCGGCCTTCTCGCAGGTCTTGCGGGCGAGCGCCGGAAGCCGGCTGGTGGTCCAGCGGTAGACGGACTGGCCCTCCTGCGCGAAGACCGGCGGGGTGCCCTCGATCCGCACCGCGTGGCCCATCTCGGGGACCGAGCCCCACAGCACCGGGCCGATGGCCGGTTCGGCGCTGGCCTCGACGATGGCCGCGCCGGCGCCGTCGCCGGTCAGGACGCAGGTGGTGCGGTCGGTCCAGTCGGTGATCTCGGCCATCTTGTCGGCGCCGATGACCAGGGCGCGGGTGGCGGAGCCGGCCCGGATCGCGTGGTCGGCGGTGGCCAGGGCGTGGGTGAAGCCCGAGCAGACGACGTTGAGGTCCATCACGGCGGGCGCGCCGGCCATGCCCAGCTTGGCGGCGACGCGGGCGGCCGTGTTGGGGGAACGGTCGATGGCGGTGGAGGTGGCCACGAGGACGAGGTCGATGTCGTCGGGGCTCAGGCCGGCGTTGGCCAGGGCCTTGGCGGCGGCCTGGTGGGCCAGCTCGTCGACCGGCTCCTCGGGGCCCGCGATGTGGCGGGTCCTGATGCCGACGCGGGAGAGGATCCACTCGTCGCTGGTCTCGACCATGCCCGCGAGGTCCTCGTTGGTGAGCACCTTCGCGGGCTGGTAGTGCCCAAGCGCCACCACGCGTGAACCGGTCATGGGCGGGATCCCCCTTAGTACGGCAGTCAGGATCATTCACCTTCTCCTGCTACCCATGAGTACGTCTGCGTGCAACCCGACAGGATTCGGGCATGGGAATTTGGAGAATTCCGAGCATCCTCCAGCCCGGAGACCGGGTCGGCCCCCGATCCGGGAGAATGTCCTCGTCAGGTGCACGGTCGGGTGCGCGGCGGAGTACGGAACAGGCGGGCTGATCGCGATGGGACGGGTGACCGAGCGGCGCCGCGTCATACGGGTCCGGGGCGGGGCGGCCGGTGTCCGGCCGGACACCCTCGTCACGGAGGAGCCGCTGGAGATACGGCTGAACGGCAAACCGCTGGCCATCACGATGCGCACCCCGGGTGACGATTTCGCGCTGGCGGTGGGCTTCCTCGTCAGCGAGGGCGTGATCGCGCGGGCCTCGGACGTCCAGGCCGTGACGTACTGCGAGGGGGCCACGGAGGACGGCTCCAACACCTACAACGTGGTCAACGTGCAGCTGGCCGCCGGGGTTCCGGTGCCGGACATCACGCTGGAGCGCAACGTCTACACCACCTCCTCCTGCGGTCTGTGCGGCAAGGCCAGTCTGGACGCGGTGCGGACGGCCACGCGCTTCCCCGGGCTCGCGGCCGATCCGGTACGGGTTCCCGCGGGCCTCCTCTCGGAACTGCCGGACCGGCTGCGGGCGGCGCAGAAGGTCTTCGACCGCACGGGCGGACTGCACGCGGCCGGGCTGTTCTCGGCGGAGGGCGAGCTGCTCGACCTGCGGGAGGACGTGGGACGGCACAACGCGGTGGACAAGATCGTCGGGCGGGCGCTCCAGGCGGGGCGGCTGCCGCTGGCCGGGGCGGTACTGCTGGTGTCGGGCCGGGCCTCCTTCGAGCTGGCGCAGAAGGCGGTGATGGCCGGGATCCCCGTCCTGGCGGCGGTGTCGGCGCCGTCCTCGCTGGCGGTGGACCTCGCGGCGGACTCGGGGCTGACGCTGGTGGGCTTCCTGCGGGGGCCGGACATGAACATCTACGCCGGTGAGGAGCGGATCCTCCTGCCTGCCCCCGAGGCGGTCGGGCGGCCCTAGGCCG
>NZ_JZWV01001313.1 GCF_000966975.1 Streptomyces katrae
GCCGTACTGGACGTACTTGGTGCCCCGCCAAAGCGGCGAGGTGCGGTGCCGGGCGGCGCGGGTCAGACAAGATCCGGAAGAGACGGCCTAGCGGCGCCGGCCCCGGCGTGGGGCGGGGGTGGCCGGTTTCGGTTCCGGGGGGTCGATGCGGTGCAGGTCGAGGGTGGCCGGGAGCGGGGTGGCGCCGGGGCCGCCGGACTCGGCCCAGGCGATGATCTCGTCGGTGGCGGTGTCGTCCAGGGCCCAGCCGAACCAGACGGCGCGGGCGCCCCGGCGGCGGGCCTCGGTGGTGGGCTGGACCACGATCACGTTGGCCCGTTCGCAGGGCCCGAGGCATTCGCTGGTCCGTACGGCCAGCCGGCCCCCGGAGGCGTCGGCGGCCTCGCGGAGCCGGGCGAGCTGGCCGGCGTGGTCGGTGCCGGGGTTCTTGCGGGGGTCCCCGCAGCAGCACCCCCGGCAGACCACGAGGGTGCAGGGGCGCGGGGCATGGGCGGAGAGCGGGCGTATCCAGGTCACCGACGCACGTTACCGGCCCTGTGCGGCGGGGTGTTGGGGCCGGGGCGAGACCTCCGCCACAGGGCCGTCCGGGAGTTGGCCGCTGTCGGGGGTGTCGGGGTCGGCGGCGCGGCGGCGGGCGAGGACGGCGCAGACCATCAGCTGCATCTGGTGGAAGAGCATCAGCGGCAGTACCGCCAGGGAGGCCTGGGCCCCGAACAGGACGCTGGCCATGGGCAGTCCGGCGGCCAGGCTCTTCTTCGACCCGGCGAACTGGATCGCGATCCGGTCCGCGCGGCCGAAGCCGAGGCGGGCGGACCCGTACCAGGTGACGAGCAGCATGAGGGCGAGGAGTACCGCTTCCACGGCCATCAGCGCGCCGAGGCGCGGGAGGCTGACCCGGTGCCAGACCCCGGCGGCCACGCCCGCGCTGAAGGCGGCGTACACGACGAGGAGGATCGAGCCCCGGTCGACGTAGCCGAGGACCTTCTTGCGGCGGGTGAGGAAGCCGCCGGTCCAGGGGCGCAGGAGCTGGCCGAGGAGGAAGGGCAGCAGCAGCTGGACGACGATCTTCAGGAGGGAGCCGGCGGAGAAGCCGCCGCCGTCGCCGCCGAGGAGGGCTCCGGCGAGCAGGGGGGTCAAGGCGATGCCGGCGAGGCTGGAGAAGGAGCCGGCGCAGATCGCGGCGGGGACGTTGCCGCGGGCGATGGAGGTGAAGGCGATGGACGACTGGACGGTGGAGGGGACCAGGCAGAGGAAGAGCAGCCCGTTGTAGAGGGGCTGGGTCAGGAGGGTGGGGACGAGCGCGCGGGCGGCCAGGCCGAGGGCCGGGAAGAGCACGAAGGTGCAGGCCAGCACGGTGAGGTGGAGGCGCCAGTGGCGCAGGCCGTCGAGGGCCTCGCGGGTGGAGAGCCGGGCGCCGTAGAGGAAGAAGAGCAGGGCCACGGCGGCGGTGGAGGCGCCGTCGGCGACGGTGGCGGCGGGGCCCCGGGCGGGGAGCAGGGCGGCCAGGCCCACGGTGGCGAGCAGCGCCAGTACGTAGGGGTCCAGGGGGAACCGGGCGGGGAGGCGGGGGCGGCGCATGGGCGGTGCTCACTTGCTCTCGGGAGGGGCGCGCCCGGTGGCGGCGGGCGGCTTCCATCGTCGCCGCTCGCCGGTGATCGGGAAACCCGCACACCGCACTGACTGCCATCGCGGTACGTGATGACCGGGTCTACTCTGGGGGCGTGTACGACCCGGTCCAGTTGCGCACCTTCCTCACGGTGGCCCAGACGCTGAGCTTCACCCAGGCCGCGGGGCGGCTGGGGGTGCGGCAGTCCACCGTCAGCCAGCACGTGCGGCGGCTGGAGGAGGCCACGGGCCGGCCGCTGTTCGCCCGGGACACCCACAGCGTGGCGCTGACGGAGGACGGGGAGGCCCTGCTGGGCTTCGCGCGGACGATCCTGGAGGCGCACGAGCGGGCCGCCGCCTTCTTCACCGGGACCCGGCTGCGCGGGCGGCTGCGGTTCGGGGCGTCGGAGGACTTCGTGCTGACGCGGCTGCCGGAGATCCTGGAGGGGTTCCGGCACGAGCACCCCGAGGTGGACCTGGAGCTGTCGGTCGAGCTGTCGGGGATCCTGCACGAGCGGCTGGACGAGGGCCGCCTGGACCTGGTGCTGGCCAAGCGGCGCGGGCCCGGGGACGAGCGGGGCCGGCTGGTGTGGCGGGACCGGATGGTGTGGATCGGGGCGGAGGGGCTGCGGCTGGATCCGGAGCGTCCGGTGCCGCTGATCGTGTTCCCGCCGCCGGGGATCACCCGGGCACGGGCGCTGGAGGTGCTGGAGCGGGAGGGCCGGGCGTGGCGGATCGCGTGCACGAGCGGCAGCCTGAGCGGTCTGATCGCGGCGGCCCGTGCGGGGCTCGGGGTGATGGCGCACACCCGGGGGCTGATCCCGCCGGGTCTGGTGCGGGTGGGCGGGCTGCCGGAGCTGGGTCCGGTGGAGTTCGCGCTGCTGCAGGGCCGCCGCCCGACGCCGGCCGCGGAGGCCCTGGCGGCGGCCGTCCTGGCGGGCGGCGACCGCCTGAGCCGGCCGGCGTAGGGCGGGCCTGCGGGCCTGCCGTTCGGGTTGCGGGCGCACGAGTGCGCAGGTGGGGCGGTCTTGCGGCCGAGGGGATCTTGTGGAGGTTTTCGCAGGGGTGCCGGGCGGAGGGGCCCGTGGGGTAGCGTCTCGGCGCCCGGGACCCAAGGAGGCAGTGTTGCGCGAGTTCACCGTCCCGCCCGTGGTCGGCGGCTCGCCGGCCGGCGGCCTGGCCGACGTGGTCTTCGAGCATGCCGGGCAGGACCCTCACCGGGTGGCGCTGGGCCGCAAGACGGGCGGGGTGTGGCGGGACGTGACCTCCGGGGAGCTGGCCGGGGAGGTGCTCGCGCTCGCCAAGGGGCTGCTGGCGCAGGGGGTGCGCTTCGGGGACCGGATCGCGGTGATGGCGCGCACCCGCTACGAGTGGACCCTGTTCGACTTCGCGCTGTGGGCGATCGGCGCGCAGCCGGTCCCCGTGTACCCGACGTCCTCGGCGGAGCAGGTGCACTGGATCCTGTACGACTCCTCCTGCGCCGGGTGCGTCGTGGAGGACGAGGACCAGGCGATGACGGTCGGTTCGGTGATCGAGCGGCTGCCGGGGCTCCGGCTGCTGTGGC
>NZ_JZWV01001314.1 GCF_000966975.1 Streptomyces katrae
GGGGTGGACGAGGACGTGGTGCACCGGCACCGGCGGGCCGTGACGCCCGACGCGGTCGCCACCGTCATCTACACCTCGGGGACCACGGGCCGCCCCAAGGGCTGTGTGCTCACCCACGCCAATTTCATGTTCGAGGCGGACACGCTGGTCTCCCGCTGGAAGTCGGTCTTCCAGGCCGGGCCGGAGGAGCAGCCGTCCACCCTGCTGTTCCTGCCGCTGGCGCACGTCTTCGGGCGGATGGTCGAGGTGGCCGCCGTCCGGGCCCGGGTCAAGCTCGGGCACCAGCCGGCGCTGGCCGCCTCGGAGCTGCTGCCCGATCTGGCCGCCTTCCGGCCGACGTTCGTGCTGGGGGTCCCGTACGTCTTCGAGAAGGTGTTCGCCGCGGCGCGCCGCGGCGCGGAGGCGGAGGGGCGTACGGGGCCCTTCGACCGGGCGGTGGAGACGGCCGTGCGGTACGCGGAGGCACGGGAGCAGAAGGCGTTCGGGACCGGGCCGGGACCTTCGGCGGCGCTGCGCATGGAGCACCAGCTCTTCGAGAAGCTGGTGTACGGCAAGGTCCGCGAGGCCCTGGGCGGGCGGGTGCGGTACGCGATGTCGGGCGGGTCGGCGATGGCGCGGCGGCTGGGGCTGTTCTTCGACGGGGCCGGGATCACGGTGTTCGAGGGGTACGGGCTGACGGAGTCCTGCGCGGCGGCCACGGCGAACCCGCCGGGGGCGGTGAAGTACGGGACGGTGGGGCCGCCGATCCCGGGCACCACGGTGCACATCGCCGAGGACGGGGAGGTGTGGCTGTACGGCCGGCACGTCTTCTCCGGCTACCTGGGCGACGCGCGGGCGACGGAGGAGGTGCTGCGCGAGGGCTGGCTGGCGACCGGGGACCTGGGCCGGCTGGACGGGGACGGCTATCTGACGATCACCGGGCGCAAGAAGGAGATCCTGGTGACCTCGAACGGCAAGAGCGTGGCGCCGGCGGCGCTGGAGGAGCGGGTGCGTTCGCATCCGCTGGTGTCCCAGTGCGTCCTGGTGGGCAACGACCGGCCGTTCATCACGGCGCTGGTGACCCTGGACATGGAGGGGATAGCGCACTGGCTGTCGATGCGCGGGCTGGCGCAGCGGTCGGCGGAGCAGCTGGTGGGTGATCCCGCGCTGACGGCGGAGGTGCGGCGGGCGGTGGTGGCCGCCAACACGCTGGTGTCGCAGGCCGAGCAGATCCGCGCCTTCCGGGTGCTGGCGGGGCAGTTCACGGAGGAGCGGGGGCTGCTGACGCCCTCGCTGAAGCTGAAGCGCCGGGCGATCGAGAAGGCGTACGCCAGGGAGATCGCGGCCCTCTACCCCTCCTGACCCCGGCGGGCCGGGCCCGGGTGGGCTGGGCCGTCCGGGTGGTGTGGGGCGGCGGTGCCCGGGGGCGGGAATACGGTGTGCGGGAGGCCGGTTGTGGCCCCCGTGCGCCTCACGCACACCGCACCGCGCCGCGCCGCGCCGACCGCGAGGAACACCCACCGTGAACCAGGTCCCGAACATCAAGCTCAACAACGGCACGCTCATGCCCCAGCTCGGCTTCGGCGTCTGGCAGGTTCCCGACGCCGAGGCGGAGCGTGTCGTCGGGGACGCGCTGGAGGCCGGCTACCGCAGCGTCGACACCGCGGCCGTCTACGGCAACGAGCGGGGTACCGGCCGGGCGGTGAACGGCTCCGGGCTGCCGCGCGAGGAACTGTTCGTCACCACCAAGCTGTGGAACGGGCCCGACCGGCGCTGGGACCGGGACGCGGTGCTGCGCGCCTTCGACGACTCCCTGGGCAAGCTGGGCCTGGACCACGTCGACCTGTACCTGATCCACTGGCCGCGCCCGATGCGCGACGACTTCCTCACCATCTGGAAGACCTTCGAGGAGATCGCGGCGAGCGGCCGCGCCAGGGCCGTCGGCGTGTCGAACTTCCGCCCGGCGGACCTGGAGCGGCTCGGGGCCGAGAGCTCCCTGGTGCCCGCGGTGAACCAGATCGAGCTGCACCCGCTGTTCCCGCAGCCCGAACTGCGCGCGCTGCACGCCCGGCTCGGCATCGCGACCGAGGCCTGGTCCCCGCTGGGCCAGGGCAAGGAGCTGCTGGAGCTCCCGGCGGTCGCCGCCGTGGCCGCCAAGCACGGGCGCAGCGCGGCGCAGGTGGTGCTGCGCTGGCACCTCCAGCTGGGCACCATCGTGATCCCGAAGTCGGTGACCCCCTCCCGGATCCGGGAGAACCTGGACGTGTTCGGGTTCGAGCTGGACGCCGAAGACCTCGCGGCGCTGGACGCGCTCGGCGCGGACGGGCGCCGCATCGGTCCGGACCCGGCCGTCTTCGACGTCTGAAGGGGAGGTGGTCGTGGACGCTCCCCGCTCCGTCGGCTCCGCCGCCTCCTCGGGCGCTTCCGGCCGCCGCCCCGGTCCTGACCGGGGCCCCGGCCGGACGGGCCCGCGGGAGGGGGTCTACCGGATCCGCAACGAGGGCAGCGGGCTCGTGCTCCAGCTGGAGGGTGCCTCGCGGGTGCGGGTCGGCCCCGACGGGCCGCCCGCCCCGGAGGCCGCCCGCCGGTGGCGGCTCGCGCCGACGCACAGCGGCGCCGGGGTCTTCCACGTGGTGAGCGAGGACAACGGCCGGCGCCTGGACGTCGCGAACGCCTCGACCGACAGCGGGGCGCGGGTGCAGGTGTGGCGGGCCAATGCCTTCGGCGCCCAGGAATGGGTCGTCGAGGAGCACCTGGAGGCTCCGGGGGTGGTGTCCCTGGTGGCGTGCGTCAGCGGCCTGCTGCTGGAGGCCGATGGTGAGGGCCGGGCCCGGCAGGCCGAGGACAGCGACTCCCCGTCGCAGTGGTGGCGGCTGGAGCCGGCCTGACCCGGCCCGCGGAGCCCCCGGCCCGCGGACCCGGGCCCGCGGGCGGGGCCGCGGTCAGCTCGCGCCGTGGGCCGGGGCCAGCGCCAGCGCCTCGACGCGTTCGGCCAGGGCGAAGTCGTTCTCGGTGACGCGGCCGCCGGCGTCGTGGCTGTTCACCGCGAGGCGGACGGTGTCGTAGCCGAGGGTGAGGTCGGAATGGTGGTTCAACTCGTCCTGGACCACGGCGATGTGGGCCACGAGCGCGCTGGCGGCGCGGTGCGTGGCCACCCGGTAGGTGCGCAGGATCCGGTCGTCCTCGAAGGCCCAGCCGGGGAGTTCCCGGAGCCGGTCCTCGATCTCCTTCTGCGAGAGCGGTTCGCTCGGCATCCGCAGCCTCCTCGTGCTCGTTGCTCGTCCGCGTCCGTGATGTGCAGTCAGTTTTCCACGGTGCGCGCCGGAGTGAACCCTTCCCGCGCCGGTGCGCCCGGGTGCTTCCCCCCGCGCGTCCGCCGGTGCCGTCCCAGCCCGTGGAACGCGTCCGGTGCGGGCCGGTGTTCCTCGGTTAACGTCGTGCACATGACGACCTCGACCTCGGCGGACGCCACCTCCGTGGGCCCCCTGCTGCGCGCCTGGCGGGTGCGGCGCGGGATCAGCCAGCTGGAGCTGGCGGGCCGTGCGGATTCCTCCTCCCGGCACATCAGCTTCATCGAGACGGGCCGCTCCCGGCCCAGCGAGGAGATGGTGCTGCGTCTGGCGGGCCACCTCGACGTTCCGGTGCGCGAGCGCAACGCGCTGCTGCTGGCGGCCGGTTACGCGCCCCGGTACGCGCACACCCCGCTCGACGACCCGTCCATGGGAGCCCTGCGCGAGGGGCTGGAGCGGCTGCTGACCGGATACGAGCCGTACCCGGCGCTGGTCGTGGACGGGACGTACACGGTGATCGCGGCCAACCGGGGCATCGCGATGCTGCTGGACGGGATACCCGAGCACCTGCTGGCGCCGCCGCTGAACGCCATGCGGCTCACCCTGCACCCGGAGGGGCTCGCCCCGAGGATCCACAACCTGCGGGAGTGGCGGGGCCATCTGCTGGCGCAGATGGAACGGCAGATCGCGCTGGCCCGCTCGGCGCCGCTGCGCGCCCTCTACGAGGAGGTGGCGGCGTACCCGGTGACGGAGCGGCCCGGCGACGCCGAGCCGGACGAGCCGGTCCCGTACATCGCGCTGCCGCTGCGGATCGAGCACGAGGGACAGCTGCTGTCGTTCGTGTCGTCGATCTCCACCTTCAACACGCCGATGGACGTGACCGTCGCCGAGCTGGCCATCGAGACCTTCCTGCCGGCGGACCCGGCGACGGTGAAGTACCTGCGCACCCTGGGCTGAGGCTCCCCGCCCTCAGCGGGCGGCGGCGGTCGCGCGCAGCGCCAGCTGCTGGAAGAGGGCGAAGGAGGCGACGGTGAGGGCCTGTGCCGGGATCCAGACCGCCCCGGCGGCCGTCGGCGTGAACCAGACGGCGAGCGAGATCAGGCTGAGGGCGGCCCAGACGNAGCGAGGCCGTTGCCGGTGGTGACCACGGCGTCGAGGGCGAGGAAGCGGCGCAGCGCGGTCTGCGGGACGGTGGTGCGGGCGAAGCCGGCGAGCAGGGTCGCGGACATGGCGGTCAGCCTCCATCGAGGTCGAAGTGTGCTGGTGGGGTCGGGTGCCGGGGCCGAGTGCGCGGCCCCGGGACCCGATGGCTCCACTGTGCCGCCGGGGCCGGGCGGGGTCGATTACCTCCGGGGTCATGGCGGCCGGCCTGAGCGGAAGGGGACATTCCGGGGCGGCTGGAAAGCTACTTGTCCGTATGGCGCGAATGTTGGGGATGCGCTGGAACGGCACCGGACCGCGGGCTAGGCTTCACCGCACCGAGTCCCCTCGAACGCCCAGCCGACATACGGAGAACCTCCCGGTGCGAGCCGCCACCCGCCGCGATGCGCACGGCCGGGACGAGTCCTCCCCGCCCCGCCACGCCGTCGTCATCGGCGGCAGCATGGCCGGTCTGCTGGCGGCGGCCGTCCTCTCCGAGTACGCGACGGTCACGATCGTCGACGCCGATGTCCTCCCCGAGGGCCCGGAGCCCCGGCGCGGGCTGCCGCAGGCGCGGCACGTGCACGTGATGTGGTCGGGCGGGGCACGGGCCATCGAGGAGATCCTGCCGGGCATCACGGACGCCTGGACGGCCGCCGGGGCGATCCGCCGCCGGCTGCCCACGGACCTGGTGACGATGACCGCCCACGGCTGGCTCCCGCGCTACGGCGAGAAGCAGTTCACCGTCTCCTGCAGCCGCGACCTGCTGGACTCGGTGGTCCGCGCCCGGGTCACCGCGATGCCCGGGGTCGGCGTCCTGCAGCGCAGCCGGGTGCGCGGCCTGGAGGGGACGACCGCGCGGATCACCGGCGTCCGCGTCGACACACCGCAGGAGGAGGGCCTGCTGCTCCCGGCCGACCTCGTGGTCGACGCCGGCGGGCGCGGCTCGCGCTCCCGGCTCTGGCTCGAGGAGCTCGGCGCGGGCGTCGTCCCGCAGGCCGAGGTCGATTCCGGGCTCGTCTACGCGACGCGGATCTTCCGGGCTCCCGAAGGGGCGCACGCGCTGGGCTTCCCCATCGTCAACGTCCAGTCCGACCCGCGGGTTCCCGTGCCCGGCCGCACCGCGACGATCGTCCCCATCGAGAACGGCCTGTGGCAGGCCACCCTGTCCGGCACCCGGGGCGGGCAGCCGACCGGCGACCCCGACGCCTTCGTCCCGTTCGCCAAGGACCTGCGCGACCCGATCGTGGGGCAGCTGCTGGAAGGGCGCACCCCCCTGACCGATGTGGCCGTCACCCAGAGCACCACGAACCGCCGCCTCCATTTCGAGAAGACGGACCTGCCGGACGGGTTCTTCGCCGTGGGGGACTCCGTGGCGACCTTCAACCCGCTCTACGGCCAGGGCATGACCGTCGCCGCCAAGGGGCTGCTCGCCGTCCGCGCCCTGCTGCGTTCCGGGGGGCTGTCGCGGCCGGGCTTCGGCAGGGCCGCGCAGCGCGCGCTCACCCCGCAGGTGGCCGCCGCATGGACCCTGGCCACCTCGCAGGACATCCTCTATCCCGGCGCCACCGGCATGAGGCCGAAGCCGGGGTCGGGGCTGCTGGACGCGTACGTGAACCGGCTGATGGCCGGGGCCACCGTCGAGGAGCCGCTCACGGCCGCGTTCTTCGAGGTCATCACCATGACCAGCCCGCCCACCGCCTGGTTCCGCCCGGAGGTCCTGTGGCGGGTGCTGCGGGCCTCCGGCCGGGACACCCTGAAGGCCCCGCCGCTGACGGCCGCCGAGCGGACCGTCGCCGGGCTGGACGGGGCAGCGGGCAGC
>NZ_JZWV01001315.1 GCF_000966975.1 Streptomyces katrae
CTGCCGGGGTGGCGGGGGTGCGTGGGTGGCCTCGGCCACGGTGGGGGCGGTGGCGAAGGCCAGGTCGGCGCCGGTGATCTCCAGGAGGCGGGCCAGGCGGCGCGGTACGGTGCCCGCCAGGAACACCGGGTGGTCCAGGGCCGCCTGCAGCATGATGCTGAGCGCGGTGGAGTCGACGAAGGTCACCTCGGCGACGTCCAGGACGAACCGGGCCACACCGGGTGCCGCGGGATCCAGCGCGGCCCGTAGGTCGGCGACGTTGTCCATGTCGAACTCCCCCGCCATCACGACGATGCGCACGTCCCCCTCGGAACAGGTCTCGACGCGGCTGCGGGCCTCGGCGTTGTGCGTGTCCATGCTGTTCACGTCCGGTTTCCTCGTTTCGCGTTCGCCTCTGTCAGCGGTCCGGCCGCCGGCCTCATCTCGTACGGGGGAGCTTGACCACGGTGACGAAGAAGTCGTCGATCTGCTGGATCGCCCGGATGAACTGGTCGAGGTCCACCGGCTTGGTGACGTAGGCGTTGGCGTGCAGCTTGTAGCTGCGCAGGATGTCCTCCTCGGCCGCCGACGTGGTGAGCACGACCACGGGGATGTGCATCAGATCCGGGTCGGTCTTGATGCGTTCGAGGACCTGACGCCCGTCGTACTTGGGCAGGTTGAGGTCGAGCAGGATCAGGTCGGGGCGCGGCGCGTCGACGTGGGCGCCACGGCGGTAGAGGAAGTCCAGGGCCTCCAGGCCGTCCCGCACGACGTGCAGCACGTTGCCGATCTTGTTGTCCTCGAAGGCCTCCCGGGTCATGAGCTCGTCGCCCGCGTCGTCCTCGACCAGCAGGACTTCGGCGGGGGTGGCCTGGGGGCGGTCGGTGGGGGTGCTCATCGGGGGGTTCCTTCGGTGGGTACGGGGGCGGGTGACGCGGTGTCGGCGGCGAGGGCCCCGGACTCGGCGGCGGCGCGGGCGGGGGTGGCGGCCTCGGCCACCGGGAGGGTGAAGACGATCCGGGTGCCTTCCGCGTGGCCGGTGTCGATGCGGATGCGTCCGCCCGCGTGCTCGACGATCTTCTTGCAGAGCGCGAGGCCGATCCCGGTGCCGCCGTAGGTCTCCCGGCCGTGCAGCCGCTGGAAGATGACGAAGACCTTGTCGGCGAACTCGGCCGGTACTCCGATGCCGTTGTCGGTGACGGTGAAGGTGTGGAAGCCCGGCTCCCCGGTGGTGTCGTCGGCCACGGCCACCTCCACGCGGGGAGGCCGGTCGGGCGAGCGGAACTTGACGGCGTTGCCCACCAGGTTCTGCCAGAGCATCGTGAGCAGCGTCGGGTCGCCCACGACGTCGGGGAGCCGCTCGGGGCGGGTGATCTCCGCGCCGCTCTCCTCCACGGCGGCGGCCAGGTTGCGCAGGGCCCGGTCCAGGGGGGCGTCCATCGCGAGGGTCTCGCGGGTGTCCTGGACCCGGCCCACCCGAGAGAAGGTGAGCAGGTCGTTGATGAGGACCTGCATCCGCTTGGCTCCGTCGACGGCGAAGGCGATGTACTGGGCGCCGCGCTCGTCGAGCTGGTCCCCGTACCGCTTCTCCAGCAGCTGGCAGAACGAGGCGACCTTGCGCAGCGGCTCCTGGAGGTCGTGCGAGGCCACGTACGCGAACTGCTCCAGCTCGGCGTTGGAGCGGCGCAGCTCCACCGCCTGGGCGTCGAGTTCGGCGGCCGTGCGGTCGAGCCGTTCGGCGTTGCGCAGCGAGGTGTTCAGTTCGGCCACGGTGCGGTGGCGCATGGCCTCCACCGCCCGGGCCAGGGCCTTCAGGTCGGAGGGGCCGCACAGGGGGATCTCCTCCTCGAACGCGCCGTCCGCGACGCGCCGGGAGGCGGTGCGCACCCGGGCGAGCGGCCGCAGGACGCC
>NZ_JZWV01001316.1 GCF_000966975.1 Streptomyces katrae
CCGCAGGACGCCCACGTCGAGCAGAACGGCGAGGGCCACGCCGGCGAGCAGGAAGGCGACGACGATCGCCAGCAGGACGCGGTCGCGCTGCGTGCGGGCCGCGCCGAAGGTGCTGCGGGCGTCGTCCTGGAGGCGGTCCAGGCGTGCCTGCTGTGCGGCGACCCGGCGGCGGACCTCGTCGAAGCGGTCCTTGCCGGCCTGGGCGGAGGGCGGGGTGGTGCCGTTCTCCACGGAGGTGATGGCGGGGGCGGCGAACTCCTCCCGCCAGGTCCGGGCGGCCCTCTGCACGGCGGCCAGGTCCTCGCGCACGCCCTCGTCGTCGGCGAGGACGGTCGCCAGGCGGCGGGCGGCCTCCGTCTCGTCGGCCCGGCCGCGTTCGTACGGTTCCAGGAGCGCGGGCTCGTGGGCCAGCAGGTAGCCGCGGACCCCGGTCTCCTGGTCCAGTACGGCCGTCTCCAGCCGCAGGGCGTCCCGCTGGGCGGGCAGGATCTCGTCGACGAGGCGGTTGCCGGCCGTGGTGGTGCGGGAGAGCAGGGCGGCGCCGAGCGCTCCCGTGCCGACGACCGTCAGGGCCAGCACGACCAGCACGGTGATCAGCCAGGCCCGCAGGCTCGGCCCCTGGCGGTCCCGGGCTCGTCCGGGGCGGGTGGCGGCGGGCTGTGCGGGGGAGGTCACGAGGACGGGTTCCATTCGAGGTGCAGGACGGCGACGTCATCGGCCAGGCCGCCCCAGTCCGCGGCGAGGCCCTGGGCCGTCTGGATGAGGGTGTCGACGAAGGCTTCCGCGGGCAGGTCGGCGTGCTTGCGGGCGATCTCCAGCAGTCCCTCCTCGTCCAGACGGTCGGAGCCGGGGCCGACGCGGCCCTCGATCAGGCCGTCGGTGAAGAGCATCAGCGCGTCGCCCTCCCCCACCGCGACCTCGCTGAGGGGCCAGCCGGCGCCCCAGCCCGGCAGGATGCCCAGCGCGGGTCCGCCGGGGACGGTGCGCAGCTCCACGCCGCCCGCGGAGCGGACCAGGAGGCCGGGGTGCCCGGCGCGCTGGACGGACACGGCGCGGGCGCCGGCCGGACGGGTGAGGCAGACGAGGGTGGCGAAGGTCTCCGGGCCGGATCGTTCGGCCACCAGGATCCGCTCCAGTAGGGCGAGCAGCTCCGCGCCGCGAGCGCCGGCCATGACGAAGGACCGCCAGGCCACGCGGAGGCAGACGCCGAGCGCGGCCTCGCTGGGGCCGTGGCCCGACACGTCGCCGACCACGGCGTGGGTGGCCCCGTCGGGGGTCTGGACGACGTCGTAGAAGTCTCCGCCGAGCAGTGACTGGGCGCGTCCGGGGTGGTAGCGGGCGCAGACGGTGACGGTGTCGGCCGCGTCGTCGAGCAGCAGGGGTGTGGGGAGCAGGCCGCGTTCGAGGCGGGCGTTCTCCTCGGCGCGGAGTCTGCCCGCCTGGAGGGCGGCGGCGGCCAGCTCGGTGCGCTTGCGCTGGATCGCGTAGCGGATGGCCCGCATGAAGACGTCGGCTTCGAGGCGTCCCTTGACCAGGTAGTCCTGGGCTCCGGCCGCGACCGCCGTCAGTCCCGCCTGTTCCTCGGACAGGCCCGTGAGGACGACGACCGCGGTCTCGGTGGACCGGGCGAGGACCTTCTTCAGTCCGTCCAGGCCCTGGGCGTCGGGCAGGTGCAGGTCCAGCAGGACGCAGTCGGGGGTCCCGGTCTCCAGCAGGCGGAGGGCGTCGGCGAGGGAGCGGGCCCGGGCGAGGCGGACCTCGGTTCCGCTGTCCTCCACGAGTTCCTCGACGAGCAGGGCGTCGCCCTCGTCGTCCTCGATGAGGAGGACGTGCGGCGGGGCGCCGTTCCACAGGACCAGTGAGTCCTCCGGCTCCACCGAGGGGGCCTGCCGGGGCCGGATCACCGGCTGCGTGCTCACCATGGCGTCGGGTCTGTCCCTTCTCATTTCGGACGGCTGACGCCCGGCGGACGCGTGGTTGCGTCGGACAAGCCTAGGGTGATCATTTGCCGTTGGGCAATATTTTACGGACTCAATGATTCTGCCTTGCGCCGGACTGACCTGAAACCGCCCCCGGGACCGGAAGCCGCCGCCTGGCAGCGCAGGCGGCGCCCGTCAGGACCCGTCAGGCCCCGTCAGGCCCCGTCGGCGAGCCGGGCCGGGGCCGGGGTCTCCCCCGCGGCAGTGCCGGTGTCCTCGGGCGGCCCGTCCACGGGGGAAGGGACCTCGGCCGCCTCCCGGAACGCCGTCAGGCCCGCCACCAGCGCGTCCACCGCCCCGGGAGCCATCCGCCCCAGCACCGCCGACAGCTCCCGCAGCCGGATCGCCCGCCGCTCGTCCAGGAGCGCCCGCCCCCGGGGCGTGAGCCGCAGCTCCACCTCGCGCCGCCTGAGCGGGTGGGGCGAGCGGGTGAGCAGCCCCATGGCCTCCAGCCGGTCGCAGAGCCGGGTGACCGACGGCGGACGGGAGCCGAGCACGTCCCCCAGGGCCCGCAGGTTGATGCCCTCGGCGCCCTCGACGGCGAGCAGCGCCCGCAGCTGCGACGGCGACACGGCCGGCGCCGCCCCGTCCTGGCCCCGGGCGTGCAGCACCGCGAGGAGGTCCGCCACGGCGGCGAGGACCGCGGCCGGGTCCTCGTGCTCGCCGGAGCGGCCGGAGCGGGGCATGCCACCACTGTGCCACCGTCCGGCGCGACCGGCCCCGGCTACCGGGCCCCGTCGGTGCCGGCCCCGGGCCTGCCGTGCCAGTCGAGACAGACGACCATCGCGTCGTCGGCGGCGTCCACGCCGCCCCGGTATCCCGGCAGCTCTTCCAGGAGCGCCTTCGGCACCTGCGCGGGCGGCAGCAGCCGCGTGTTCATGACCGCCCTGGTCAGGGCGCGCGCGCCGTACGGTTCCCCGGCCGGGGAGAGCACGTCGTAGACACCGTCGCTCAGGAGGAGCAGCCGGTCCCCCGGCAGGACGGTGAAGCGCTGGCAGGTGTAGACGGTGTCCTCGAACATGCCGAGCGGCAGCTGCGCCTCCAGCGCGACGGGCTCCACGGTCCCGCCGCGCAGCCGCCAGAGCCGGGGCGACCCGGCGTCGACGGCCTCGACCTCGCCGGTGTCGAGGTCGAAGCGGAGCAGCAGCATCGACAGGTGCCGGTGTCCCTGGTAGTGGCCGTACAGGGCCTGGTCCGCGAGGGCCGCCTGATCGGCGAGGCCGAGGCCGGCCCGCCTGGCGTTGCGCAGGGCGCTGACCGCGAGGCTGGTGAGCAGCGCCGCCTCGACGCCCTCGCCCATGCCGTTGTTGACGGTCAGCGTCAGGTGGTCGGCCGAGGCCGACCAGTCGAAGCTGTCGCCGAAGATCGCGTACGCGGGCTCCAGCTGGGCCCCGAGGTCGTACTCGGGCCGGGAGCAGGAGCGCCCCGGCAGCAGCTGCCACTGCATCTCGGCCGCCAGGGTGAGCCTCCTGGTCCGGCGCGCCTGGAGGAAGAAGTCGGTGTCGCGGTCGGCGACGAGGATCTCGTGGGCCAGCGCGTCGGCCACGTCCTGCAGCGGGCCGAGGAGCCCGCCGACCGGGACGCCGGCCGCGAAGCGGACGCTGAGGACCCCGAGCCGGTCGCCGCGCACGGTCACCGGCAGGTGCACGGTGGTCTCGTCCTCCCCGGCGACGACGTGCGCCTCCTGGGCGCCGAAGGCACGGCCCTCGCCGCCGTTGTACGCCGACACGGAATCGGCGGTGAAGGGCTCCGCAGTGACGGGCCGCAGCCGCGCCGCCGCGTAGTCGGCCATCAGCAGCTCCGCGCCGGCCGCCCCGTGGTCGCGGATCAGGACGCCCCGGACCTCCTCGAACACCTCGTGCGGGGCTGCGGCGCGCAGCACGCGCTCGACGCCACCGCCGCTCCCGACACCCTCACCGCGTACGCCTTCGGTCACCGGCCCCGTACCCGTCTCTCTCGCAGCTGCCAAAATGGGGGACGACGGAGCCGCTGGTCCACCGAGGAAGGGCCGCCCGTGCGTCCGGTAGGGAGTGTCACATGAGTCAGCGGCCGATCGGCTCCTCCGGGCCCGCCTCCCCGGCCGTGGCGGAGATGAGCGAACTGATCGAGCTCCTGGAGGTGGTCTGGGAGCGGGGCCGCGACACCGCCAGCGCCCCGCCCGTCTCCTCCGCGCAGGCCCGCGTGCTGTTCCTCGTCGAGGCGAACGGCCGGCTGAACCTGCGCGAGCTCGGCCGGCTCCTGGAGGCGGCCCCGTCGTCAGTCACCCGGCTCTGCGACCGTCTGCAGGCCGTGGGATTCCTCGAACGGCACCCCGGGGCCGACGACCGCCGCGAGGTCCTGCTCCGGCTGACGCCGGCGGGCCTGACATACCTGGGACGGCTGCGCACCCGCAGGC
>NZ_JZWV01001317.1 GCF_000966975.1 Streptomyces katrae
CCTGATGCGCTCCCTGCGGCCCGTCGGACGCCGCTCCATCGGCGGCCCCGGCGAGGAACTCGACGAGCAGCTCACCGTGGAGCGCAGCATCGAGGCCATGGTCCCCACCCCGGTGCTGCGTCCCGCCGAGAGCCGCTGGCTGGACCTGGCCCTGGTCGTCGACGCCCACCACTCGATGCTGCTGTGGGCCGACCTGGTCGCCGAACTGAGCGGGGTCCTCACCCGCAGCGGCGTCTTCCGCGACGTCCGCACCTGGCAGCTCACCGGCACCGGCCCCGGCGGCACCCCCCAGCTCGCCCGGGGCCCCGGCGAACCGCCCCGCAACCCCCTCGAACTCGCCGACCCGGCCGGCCGGCGGCTGATCCTCGTCCTCTCCGACACCGTCGCGGGCGGCTGGCAGGAGGGCCCGCTGCGCGCCGTCCTGCGCCACTGGAGCGGCCACAACGCCGTGGCCGTGCTCAACGTCCTGCCCGAACGGCTGTGGACCCGGGGCGCCGTACGGCCCGTTCCCTTCGCCGTCCGCTCCGACCGGCCGGCCGCCGCCACCCGCTCC
>NZ_JZWV01001318.1 GCF_000966975.1 Streptomyces katrae
CGCTCCTGGCAGCGCGTCCCGGCAGCCCGGCGGGCGCGCGGCGGCGGACCGGTGGTCCCGGTCGTCGGCCTCGCCTCCGGCAGCCTGGGCCGCCTCGTCCGGGTGGTGTCCGGTGACGGGCGCTGGCGCCGCCTCGCCTGCCTGCGGCTGGACGCGGCCGCGGCGGCCGCCCCGGCCCCGGCGGCCGCCCCGCCGCACCGGGACGCCGACCCGCTGGAGCTGGTGGAACGCTTCCGGGCGGGCGCCTCCCCGACCGCCCAGCGGCTCGCCGCGCACCTGGCCGCCGTACCGCTGACCCTGCCCGTGATGACCCTCGTCCGCCGCTCCCTGCTGCGCGGCTCCGAACACGGCCATCTGGCGGAGGTGGCCCTCGGTGGCCTCCTGGCCCCGTGGCAGGGGCAACAGCGCCCTGAGGAGGTCGAGTTCGAGTTCCTGCCGGGGGTGAGGGAGGTGTTGCTCGGCTCCCAGCTGCGCGGGGACGTGGCCGAGGTCCGGGAACTGGTGCGCCGCCGGGTGTGGGAGTACATGGCCCGCAACCGGGGCACGGGTCCCGACTTCTCGGCGACCCGCGTCACGACGGGAACGGAGGGCCGGCGCCCGGTCCCGGAGGGCGCGCGGCCGTTCGCGGAACGGGGGCCGGCCGTGGAGCGGGAGCCTGCCGGGGAAACGGAGCCGCTCGCGGACCGGGCGCGGGCCGCGGATCGTGAACACGCCCTGGACCGGGGGCCCGTCGCGGATCGGGAGCCGGTCGCGGACCAGGATCCGGTCGTGGACCGGGAGCCGGTCGCGGCCGCCGTGGCGGACCGGGGACCGGTCGGCGGGGTGGTCCGGGTCGGCTTCGACTCGTTCAGGGAGCCCGGTGAGGTCGGGATCCTGCTGGCGCCGCGGCTGGTGCTCACGGCGGGGCAGGTGGCCGCGCCGGGGGGGGCGGCCGTCTGGGTCAGGGCGGGCGGCCGGGAATTCCCCTGCCAGCCGGTGTGGCGGGACGACGCGAGCCCGCCCGTACTCCTGCTGGAGAGCGAGAGGGACCTGACCGATCCGGCGGGATTCGTCCCGCAGCCGTGGGGGAGGCCCCCGGCCCCGGGCGGGGTGCGCCTCCGTGTCGACGGGGTCACGGAGGGAGGACAGCCGGCCGCGCTGACCGGGACCCTGGTCCACGACGACGGAGCGGCCAACGGGGAACTGGTCGATCTCTCCCCGGAACCGGAGACCTGGACCCACTTCGTCGGCGCCCCGGTGTCCGACGGGGGCCGGCTGATCGGCGTCGTGCACACCGTGCACCGCGACCGCCTGGTGTTCCTGACCGCCGCCGCCCTTCTGGAGCAGCCCGCCTTCCGCTCGGCGCTGGACGGCCGTCCAGCGA
>NZ_JZWV01001319.1 GCF_000966975.1 Streptomyces katrae
GCGCTGGACGGCCGTCCAGCGACGGCCCTCCACCGGCGGAGGAACCGGCGCGGTCCGCAGGTGGCCGTAGACGTACGGGTGGGCCAGGGAGCGATGCCGCGCGGCAGGACGCCGATTTCCGAGCTGAGCGGTTTGATGGCCCGGCTGATGGATATCCCGACCCGGACGGTTCTGCCCGGCGGGGAGAGGCCGGAGCTCCTGAGCCTGCTGCTCGACCCGCCCGGGGCCCTGGGCCGCGCGTCGAGGCTGCTGGCGTTGTTGCCGGCCGGCCTGGCTCAGTACCGGGGAGCGCTGGGGGAGGGCGCCCCGCCGCTCGCGCTGGTGCTGGGGACCGGAGAGACGGAGCGGCGCCCGGCGGAACCGGAACGGCTGGTCGACCACCCCCTGATCACGGCGCGGCTGCGCGATGCCAGGCGGAGACCGACCGGGCGTCTCCTCCTCGTCCTGTCCCAGCGGCTCTACGAGGAACTGGGCGACCTGCTCGGACCGTCCGCGCTGAGCACGCTCATCCCGCTCGGGGACGGGACCAGGGCGTGGGTGTACGAAGGCGATCCCCGGCAGCTTGCGGAACTCCTGGCGGAGGCCGAGGAGTCCGTGCGCGGTCAGACGATCCCCTGGTCCCGCTGCCGCACCTGGAACTCGGACACCGAGCCGCTGGGCTGCCCGGGCGTCCGGCTGCCGGACCGCGACGCCTGCCTGGCGCACCTGCCGCCCGGGGAGCAGGAGGCGGTGCTGAGCGCCCTCGGCCCGGGCTCGTCGGTCGACTTCAGGGGGGTCCCGCTCACCCAGGGCCTGCTGCGCCGCGTCCTCGACGCCGTACGGGAGCCGGACGCGGGGCAGATCACGCTCGGCGAGGTGTCCTTCGCGCAGGCGCGCTTCGTGGACGGCTGGGAGGAGCCGGGGGTGGTGTTCACCGGGAGGGCCGACTTCTCGCAAGCCGCCTTCGCCGGCCCGGTGGACTTCTCCGGGGCGGAGTTCCGCGCCGAAGTCTCCTTCGAACGGGCGGTCTTCGAGGACACGGCGAGGTTCCCGCACAGCAGGTTCGAGGGCCCGGCCGGGTTCCACCGCGCGGTGTTCCGGCAGGGTGCTCAGTTCACGCAGGTCACGTGGCGGGATGACGTCTCCTTCCGCGGTGCGACGATCGAGGACTTCTGCGGCTTGCGCAGGGTGACGGTGGAGGGCGAGGCCGACTTCAGCCACATCTGGTCCGAGGGCTCGATGCTGCTGGAGGACTCCGCCTTCGCCCGGCCGGTGAGGTTCGACCACGCCATGTGGCGGGGTCCGCTGCAGGTGGCCGACACCCGCTTCGAGGCGGCGGCGGTGTTCGAGCAGGCACGGTGCGAGGGGGTCGCCCTGTTCCGCGCCAACCGGTTCAACGGGCCCGCTCTGTTCGTCTCCACCGTCTTCCACGGGGCGGCGAGCTTCTCCATGGGAGCGTTCGAGGCGGCCGCGGCCTTCTCCGGGGCCGCCTTCAACGGACGCGCCTCGTTCGCGAGCACCGTGTGCGCCCACGGGGTCTCCTTCGACCGCGCGGTGTTCTCCGGCTCGCTCATGTGGCGCGACATGACGGTCGAGAACGGGCCGAGCAGCTTCACCGGCGCGCGGTTCCTGGGGCCGGCGAGCTTCCTGCGCACCGAGTTCGTGACGGAGACCGGATTCGACGGCGCGGTCTTCGACGGCAGGGTCTCCATCACGGACTCCACCTTCCGGGCCGGCCTCACCTTCGACGGCGCGGTCTTCAACGCCCGGACCGAGTTCACCGGTGTCAACCTCCCCGAGGCCCTCCCCCTGCCCGGCGACTGGTCCGCGACACGGTCGGTCACGGGCCTGTGGCACATCACCTCACCGCACCCCGCCACCCTCGGGGAAGACGCCGCCCCCGACGACACCTGAGGCATCCTGGGGCGACAACCGCCCCACCCATCCCAGGAGTTGCCCGTGTCCTCCCCGCGTCACCTCCCCTTCGCCCGCCTCCACAACTTCCGCGACCTCGGCGGCTACCGCTCCGCCGACGGACGGACCACGGCCTGGGGCGTCCTGTACCGCGCCGACTCCCTGGGCAAGCTCGACCCGGCCGACGCCGACTGGGACCGCTTCCTCGGCCTGGGCATCCGTACCGTCATCGACCTGCGCTACCCCTGGGAGATCGAGGCCAAGGGCCGGATACCGGAGGTGGAGCGCTTCACCTACGCCAACCTCAGCATCGAGCACCGCCCCTACGACCAGGCCACCATCGACCCCGCCCTCGACCCCTGGCGCTACCTCGCCGACCGGTTCGCCGAAGTCGCCGAGGACGGGGTCGAGGAGATCCGCGGGGCCATCGAACTCATCGCCGACGGCCCCGGGCCCGCCGTCTTCCACTGCACCTCCGGCAAGGACCGCACCGGCCTCATCGCCGCCCTCGTCCTGACCCTCCTCGGGGTGGACGAGGAGCAGATCCTGGCCGACTTCGCCCTCACCGAGCTCGCCACCGCCCGCCTCACCGCCGACTGGCACGCCGCCAACCCGGGCCGTCCCCTGCTCTGGCCCTCGTACGGGCGCGCCCCGGCCACCGTCATGGCCCTGGTGCTCGCCGATCTGACGGCGCGTCACGGCTCTCCGTCCGCCTACCTCACCGACGCCGTCGGCGTCGCCCCGGGCACCATCGGCCGGCTGCGCGAGCGCCTTCTCGTCTGAGCTCCCGAAAATCCGGTGCCCCCGGCCGCGCACCCTGCCTACACTCGCCGTGCGCGCCGCCGTAACGGCCCGCGCGCCTCGTGCCGTCGAACGAAGAGAAGGGGAACAGGGTCATGCGTACGCACACCGCCACCGCCCTCGTTCCCCCGGCCCGGTACGACGTGATCCCGGTGTCTCGCACCGCGCGGTAACAGCTGCGCGGCTGTCACCGTACGCCCGTGACGCACGTACGCACGCCCATGCTCCGCAGTAGGGCGCGTACGCGGGTTCCGACCTCGCACCAGCGTGCGCCGCTCATGGGAATCGCGCTGCCCTTCTCAAGATCCTCGGCATCCGAAAGGCCCTGGGCCATGCGCACCCGTATCGACACCAACCCCCTCACCGCCGTCCGCAACCTCGGCATCCTCGCCCACGTCGACGCCGGCAAGACCACCGTCACCGAACGGATCCTGTTCGCCACCGGCACCATCCACAAGCGCGGAGAGGTCCACGACGGGACCACCGTCACCGACTTCGACGCCCAGGAACGGGCCCGCGGCATCACCATCTTCGCCGCGGCCGTCAGCTGCGCCTGGGACGGCCACCGGGTCAACCTGATCGACACCCCCGGCCACGTCGACTTCGCCGACGAGGTCGAGCGCTCCCTGCGGGTGCTCGACGGGGCCGTCGCGGTGTTCGACGCCGTCGCCGGGGTCGAACCGCAGAGCGAGTCGGTGTGGCGGCAGGCGGACCGGCACGGCGTCCCGAGGATCGCGTTCGTCAACAAGCTGGACCGCGCGGGCGCCGACCTCGACACGGCCGTGGCCTCGATCCGGGACCGGCTCGGCGCCGTCCCGCTCGTCGTCCAGCTGCCCGTCGGACGCGAGGACGCCTTCACCGGCGTCGTCGACCTGCTGCGGATGCGCGCCCTGCTCTGGGGTGCGGGCGCCGACTCGTACGAGACCGCGCCCGTCCCCGAAAGCCTGCTGGAGGAGGCCGTGCGGCGGCGCCGGCTGCTGGAGGAGACGGTAGCCGGACTCCACGCGGACGCCCTGGAGGAGTTCTGCGCGACGGGTTCCCTCGGCGAGGCGACGCTGGTCCGGGCCCTGCGCGAGCTGACCCTCGCCGGGGAGGGTGTCGTGGTGCTGTGCGGTTCGGCGTACCGCAACCGCGGTATCGAGCCGCTGCTGGACGCGGTCGTGGCGTACCTGCCGTCGCCCGCCGACATGCCGGCCGTGCAGGGCCGCCCCGCCGACCCGGCTCAGCCGCTGGCCGCGCTCGCCTTCAAGGTGACGGCGACGCCGACCGGGCGGCTGACGTACGTACGCCTCTACGCGGGCACCCTGCGCAAGGGTGACACCGTACTGGACCCCGGTACGGGCAGGACGGAACGGATCGGGCGGATCCTGCGGGTGCAGGCCGACCGGCACGAGGAACGGGAGGAGGCGGTGGCCGGTGACATCGTCGCCGTGATCGGGCCCAAGGCGGCCCGGGCCGGCAGCACCCTGTGCGCGCCGGGGGCCCCGCTGCTCCTCGAACCGCCGGCCGTGGCAGACCCGGTGGTGTCGGTGGCGGTCGAGGCGGGCCGCAGCACCGAC
>NZ_JZWV01001320.1 GCF_000966975.1 Streptomyces katrae
GCCCGGATCGCCGAGGAGGACCCCTCGCTGGTGGTCCGGACGGACGCGGAGACCGGGCAGACCGTGCTGTCGGGGCTGGGCGAGCTCCATCTGGAGGTCGCGGTGGAGAAGATCCGCCGGGACCAGGGGGTGGAGGTCGTCGTGGGCCGGCCGCAGGTCTCCTACCGGGAGACCGTGGTCGACGGGGTCACCGGACTGGTCTTCCGGCACGTCAAACAGGACGGCGGCGCGGGCCAGTTCGCCCATGTGGTGATCGACGTCGAGCCGCTGGGCGAGCCGGGCTTCGAGTTCCGTTCGACGGTCGTCGGCGGCAGGGTCCCGCAGGAGTACGCGCGGGCCGTGGAGGCCGGCTGCCGGGACGCCCTCGCCGAGGGTCCCCTCGGCGGGCACCCGGTGACCGGGCTGCGGGTCGTCCTCACCGACGGGGCGACCCACTCCAAGGACTCCTCGGAGCTCGCCTTCCGCGCGGCCGGCCGGTTCGCCCTGCGGGAAGCGCTGCGCGCGAGCGCGCTGGAGCTGCTGGAGCCGGTCGCGGAGGTGACGGTGACCGTACCGGAGGGGTCCGTCGGCGCGGTCCTCGGCGACCTCGCCGCCCGGCGCGGCCGGGTCACGGGCTCGGCCGCCCGGGCCGGGACGGCGGTGGTGACGGCGACGGTGCCGCTGGCCGAGCTGTTCGGCTACGCGTCCCGGCTGCGCGGCCGCACCCAGGGCCGGGGCACCTTCACCACCCGCCCGGCGGGCCTGGCCCCGGTCCCGGCGGGGGTGGCCTCGAACCTCCTGCCGCGCTAGCCACCGGCCCCCGCTCCGCCCCGCCCCCTACAGCGGGGCGGGGCGGGGTGCCCTGACCGCGCTCGAATTATCTTGACGTCGAGATAGATGAGGGGGCAGGCTACCGCCTGGTATCTCGACATCGAGATACTTTCGGACGGGGGAAGGCGGAGGCCCGGCATGGGGCGGCACGGTACGACAGGGCAGCACAAAGACAGCGACCACGACGACGCCGCAGAACCGACCCCACACCCGGCCCCGGCCCCGGCCAACCCGCCTGCGGCCGCGGCCCCGGGCCCTGCCCCTGACCCGGCCCCGGGCTCGGCCCCCGGCCAGACCATGAACCCGGCCCCCGGCCTGGCCGTGGTCCCTGATCCGGCCCTGGGTTCGGCC
>NZ_JZWV01001321.1 GCF_000966975.1 Streptomyces katrae
GTGTGGGGGTCGGGGGTGTGGGGTTCGGCCGGCGTGGGTTATCAGGTCTTCCAGGGTGCCCTCGTGGCCGGGGAGGGCGGTGTCCAGGGCGGCCCAGGCCTCGGGGCGGTCGCCCAGGTGGGCTTCGGTGAGCGTGCGGAGCTCGTCCAGGGCGGCGCCGGTCAGCAGGTCGCGTTCGGTGAGCCGGGACAGGGCGGCCACCGCGTGGACGGCGGGGCGGGCGGTGCGGATCAGGGCGGCCGGGTCGAGGAGTCCGGCCGCGGCCAT
The DNA here is from genome assembly GCF_000966975.1 of Streptomyces katrae. Taxonomy (GTDB): domain Bacteria; phylum Actinomycetota; class Actinomycetes; order Streptomycetales; family Streptomycetaceae; genus Streptomyces; species Streptomyces katrae. The sequence goes on from NZ_JZWV01001321.1 coordinate 268, forward strand.
GCCCTCCGCCCACTTCGCGGCCGAGTCGTCCAGCGGTTCCCGGGCCAGGCGCCGCTCGGGCGGCTCCGTGTTGCCGGCGCGGCGTCCGCCCGCGCGCCAGGGCTCGTTGAGGACGCTGAGCCGGAACGCCAGGCGCTGGGCGTCGTCCGCCGCCTCGTGCCGGGCGAGTTCCTCGCAGGCCTTGGGCATGAACGGGGTCCTGGCGTGCGTCCCGGCGAGGGCCGCCAGGTCATGGGCGTAGGGCTCGGACATCAGGGCGTTCAGGCTGCTCGTGCCCCGGGCGGTGGCCAGCAGGGCCGGCAGCCGGGCGGGGTCCTCGTAGGGCTCGCCGCCCTCGCGCAGGGCGTGCAGCCCGTTGCCCGAACCGTCCTCCTCGGCCAGCGCCTTCCAGACGGCCCTGCAGACGGGAACGGTCAGGTGCCGCAGGACGTCCGGGCCGTCGAGCAGTGCCTCGAGGGCCTGCGGTCCGACGGTCTCCCAGACACGGACGAGCGCGTGCCGCTGGACTACGCCCCGCGTCTCCAGGGACCTCAGCGCGCGCAGGGTGAGCTCCGGGTCCCCGGAGGTGAGCAGGGGGGTGAGCCAGGTGGCCGGGAGCCGGCGCGTGCCGTCGGTCAGTTCGGCGCGCAGTCCGGCGTCCATCGGCACCCGTGCCAGGTTCCGGACGAGGGTGCGGCGCAGGGACGTGGTGCAGCGCGGGTTGCGGTACACGGCGGCCGCGACCCCGGCATCCCCGACGGAGAGGAGCCGGGCCAGGATCCGGCTGTCGAGCCGGGCGTGGCCGGCCAGGGTGGCTCGGGCGGCCTGGTCACCGTGCTCCGTGACGGCGGTGACCAGCACCGGGCCGGGGAGCGGGCCGCCCCCGAGCAGGGCGTCACGGGTGCGGCCGGGGAACGCGGCCAGGGCCGCCGCGGCCTGTTCGGGCCGGGCGTGCTCCAGCAGCAGGGCCAGGGTGGCGTGGACGCTGCGGGGCACGGGCGGGCGGACCTCGCCGGGGTCGGCCCGCGGCGCCGGGGGCGGTACGTCGGCCAGCAGCGCGGGGAGGGTGCCCTTGTGCCGGGCGAGCGCGTCGTGCACCCCGAGCCACTGGGCGCCCGACAGTCCGGCCACCCCTGCGCGCAGCCGGTCCGCGGCGGCCCCGTCCCCCCCGCCGGCGGCTGCGACGGCCGCGCCCGCGGTGCGCGCGGGACGGGCCTCCTCCACCGCCCGGAGCGCGGCACCGGGGACGGCGGCGGCCGCCTCGGGGCGGGGGGATGCGAGGGCGGCGCGTACCACCCGGGAGACCGGACTGCCTTGCGAGTTGCTCATGGACGCCATGCTAGGGACGGGGTCCGACAACTCCCCCGCCCCGGCCCCGCGTCCGCGGGGGGGGGACCTGTGTCAGCGTCGCTGGGGGCAGGTCTTCCAGGCGAAGTGGTACTTGGTGTTGATGCTGCCGTCAGTGGAGTCCATCGTCAGGAAGCTGGTGGTCCTGGCCGGGTCGGAGGTGCCGGCCTGGGTGAGCAGCTCGGTGTTGATGTTCAGGTTCCGCTTCGCGCCGCAGGGGTGGAAGACGAGGGCCTCGACGGGGACGGTGTCGGAGACCTGCCAGCCGTCCTGGAGGGGGCCGCGCAGGGTGTGGCTGCGGCTCGCGGTCTGGGACATGCCCTGGAAGTAGTAGCTGGCCTTCTGGGTGGCGGTGGCGCCCTGCTGGAGGCTGGCGAAACCGCGGTAGTCGGCCTGGGCGATGGCGAAGGTGTAACCCTGCGGGACGTTGAGGCTCAGTCCGAGCTGGCAGTTCTTGCGGAAGTCGGTGGCCTTGGCGTCGGGGCCCACCTGGGCCAGGTACTCGCTGTACGTGACGGTGAAGGCCGTATTGTCCGGTGCGACGGCCACGGTGGCGCTGCCGGGGCGGCAGCCGGAGCCGTTGACCTGGACCACGTCGATGGTGATCTGCTCCGGGGGCGCGAAGGAGGCGCCGCCGCCGGTGGCGGCTCCCGCCGAGGGGGTGAGGGCGGCAGCGGCGAGCGCGGCGGCCGCGCCGGCGGTGAACACCGTTCTGAACATGGGGAGTCCTTCCGGTCGCTGCGGTGCGTGATCGGCTTGATCGGCTCGATCGGCGTGATCGGCTCGAACCGTTCCACACTCCCCGGGCCCGACCCCGCAGGCGCGGCAGGCGTCACCCGGGGGCCGGGCCTCGGCCACCCGTCCGGGGGAACCGTCCGGCCACCGGCCCGGGGCGCACGTATGAGCCAGGCCCGGGGCGCACGTATGAGCCACCGGCGACGGCGTTTTGGCGCGCAAGTGGCGGCCGTCGCGGCCGCGCGACGGCAGACTGGGCAGGTCGGCGCCCCCACCTGGAGGAACTGCCCGTGCCCGTCCCGATCATCATCGACTGCGACCCCGGACACGACGACGCCATGGCGATCATGCTGGCGGCGGCCGATCCCGCGGTCGACCTGCTCGCCATCACCACGGTCGCCGGGAACCAGACCCTGGAGAAGACCACCCTCAACGCCCGCCGGGTGTGCACCGTCGCCGGGATCACGGACGTGCCCATCGCCGCCGGGTGCGCGCGGCCGCTGCTCCAGCCCCTCTCCGTCGCCGACGACGTGCACGGCGCGTCCGGACTGGACGGGCCCCGGTTCCCGGAGCCCACGGTGGACGTGGTGCCCGAGCACGCGGTGGAACTGATGCGGCGGCTCCTGGTCGAGCACCCGGAGGCGGTGACGCTGGTGCCGACGGCCCCGCTCACCAACATCGCGCTGCTGCTGACCCGTTACCCCGAATGCGCCTCCCGGATCCACGAGATCGTGCTGATGGGGGGATCCACGGAGCGCGGCAACCGGACCCCGGCGGCCGAGTTCAACGTGTACACC
>NZ_JZWV01001322.1 GCF_000966975.1 Streptomyces katrae
TTCAACGTGTACACCGATCCGGAGGCCGCCGACATCGTCTTCCGCAGCGGCGTGCCGGTGACCATGTGCGGCCTCAACGTCACCCACCAGGCCCTGGCCACCCCGGAGGTCGTGGCCCGCTTCGCCGGACTGGATACGGAACTCGGAACGGTCTGCGCCGAGTTGCTGACCTTCTTCGCCTCCACGTACCTGCGGCTGTGGGGCATGCCCCACCCGCCGCTGCACGACCCCGTCGCGGTGGCCCGGGTCATCGACCCGGCGATCGTGGACTGTGCGGACGCGAACGTGGCGGTGGAGCTGCGGGGCACGCACACGCGCGGGGCCACCGTCGTCGACCCGCACGGCTACCTCGGACGGCCGGCGAACGCGCGGGTCGCCGTCGGCCTGGACCGCGAGGCGTTCTGGGACCGCATGGTCGCCGCCGTCACCGCCCTGGGCGCCCGCACCCCGTGACGGCGGCACCGGCAGGACAGCAGGACCCGCTAGCCCGCGACCGGGTACATCAGTCCGCGGCGTCCCTCCGGCGAGGTGAGCCACTCCAGTTTCTCGGCGGTCTCCGTGCCCGGCAGCGGGGTGTGCAGCACGATCGCCAGGTCGGGGCGGGCCGGGACGCGCAGCTGGGTCGTCTCCACGTGCAGGGTGCCGACGACCGGGTGTTCCATCTCCTTGCGGAGCTGGCCTCCGGGGCGGATCTCCTGGCGTTCCCACAACTCCGTGAAACGGGGGCTGAGTTCACGTGCCTGCTCCAGGACCGCCTGGAAGCCCTCGTCCTCGGGGTGTTCGGAGCAGGCGGCCCGGAACTGGGCCACGACCTCGACGGCGATCTCCTCCCAGTGCGGGGAGCGCGCCATGTACACGGGGTCGGTGAAGAAGGCGATCAGGCAGTTCTGCACGATCTCCGGGCGCATCCCGAGGACCAGCGCGGCCGCGTCGTTGTACATCACGGTGTTCCAGTAGGTGTCCATGATGTGCGCGGGGAAGGGCATCCAGGCGTCGATCAGCCGCTGCAGGCCCTGGCACATGTCCCGGTCGCCGGGGGCGACTTCGAGGGCGGGCGGGTTGAGCCCGGCGAGCACGTACAGGTGCCGGCGTTCGGCGCTGGTCAGCTTCAGCACGCGGCTCACGGCGTCGAGGACCTGTCCGGACACCGTGATGTCGCGGCCCTGTTCGAGCCACTGGTACCAGGAGACCCCGACCCCGGCGAGGACGGCGACCTCCTCGCGGCGCAGTCCGGGGGTGCGTCGGCGGGCTCCGCCGTCCGGCAGGCCGGCCTCCGCCGGGGAGACCCTGGCACGCCGGCTCATCAGGAACTCCCTCAGTTCCGTGCGGCGGTTGCGGTCGATCGGTGTGGCCACGGATTCCCCCTGTCCGGCTGCCTGGTGGTGCCACCAACAGGATAAGTTCCCACTCTTCACGATCGTTCCCGGGCCACGAGGGTGGTGGCCATGACGACAGACATCCAGACCCCCGCGGTCACCGGGCCGCGGACGGCGGCCCCCGAGGACACCCGGCTCTCCGGCCGGGCCCGGCTGGTCCTCTTCGTGCTCTGCGCCGCGCAGTTCATGGTGGCCCTCGACTTCTCCGTCCTGAACGTGGCACTGCCGGTGCTGGGCAAGGACCTCCAGCTGAGCCCGTCCGCGCTCCAGTGGGCGGTCACCGCGTTCAGCCTGCCCTCCGGCGGCTTCCTGCTCCTCTTCAGCCGGATCGGCGACCTGTTCGGCCGCAAGAAGCTGTTCCTGGCCGGTCTCGCGCTCTTCGGAGCGGCCTCGCTGCTCGCCACCGTCGCATGGAACCCGGCGGCCTTCCTGACCGGGCGCGCCCTCCAGGGCCTGGGGGCGGCCGCCGTCGTGCCGGCCGGCATGTCCCTGCTGACCACGACCTTCCCCGAGGGGCCGCTGCGCGACCGGGCGCTCGGCATCTCCGGCACGCTGCTGTCCCTGGGCTTCACGGTCGGCATGGTCCTCGGCGGGGTCATGACCGACACCCTCGGCTGGCGCTCGACGATGGGGCTGCTCGCGGTCGCCGCGCTGGTGGTCCTGGTCCTCGCCCCCGGGCTGCTGGCCGAGTCCCGCACCCCGGAGCGGCCGCGCCTGGACGTGCCGGGCGCCGTCACCGTCACCGCCGGGCTGCTCGCGCTGATCTACGCCCTGTCGACGGCGGCCGAACGCGGGTTCGGCGGGCTGGACGTGCAGGCCTCCCTCGTGGCCGGGCTGGTGCTGCTGGCCGTGTTCGTGGTGGTGGAGTCGAAGTCGGCCGCCCCGCTGGTGTCGCTGCCGATGCTGGGGCGGCGGACCGTGGCCTGGGGCAACGTGGGCGGGCTGGTGACCTTCTCGATGATGTCGACGGTCATCTTCGTCCTGACCCTGTACTTCCAGGAGACGCTGGGGCTGTCCTCCTTCCTGACCGGTCTGGTCTTCGGCGTCCAGGGCATCGCCTCGGCGCTCGCCGGTTCGCTGGCCCCCCGGTTCATCGGCCGCTTCGGCGCCCGCCGCACCCTGGTCGGTTCGCTGGCCGGGCAGGGGCTGTTCACCGCGGCGCTGCTGGCGGTGGGTCCGGACTCGGGCGCGCTGGTGGCGACCGTGGCCGTGTCGCTGGCCAGCATGTGCCACCTGGGCGCGATCATCTCGTACGGGCTGACCGTGACGAGCGGGGTGCCGGACGGGGAACAGGGTCTGGCCACCGGTCTGGTCACCACCACCCAGCAGGTGGGCCTCACCGTCGGCATCCCGCTGCTGGGCGTCCTGGCCACGACGGGGACCTCGCTCTTCGGCGGGGTGCGCACGGTCCTGGCGGTGGACGCGGCCCTGGTGGTCGGCGCGGCCCTGCTGGTGGCGGCCGGGCTGGGGCGGCGCAAGGCCTGAGCCGACGAGCGGGGCCCGGTCCGGAAGACTCCGGCCCGGGCCCGCTCGGCTTTTCCGTGTCCCGTCCGGCGGACCGGACGGTCAGCGGTCAGACGGTCGTGGACAGGATGGTGGTCTCCAGGCCGAAGGGGGCGGCCGGTCCGGACGGCGGCCGGAGCGCGCCCCGGGGCTGGGTGCTGCCCGCGACGATCAGGGCGAGTAAGACCGCGGCGGCCTCGCTCTGCAGGATCCGGGCGGCCTGCCTGAGCCGGGCCGGGTCGGGGACGGGGATGGAGAGTGCCACGCATTCGGCGTTGGGCCCGGCCGTGATCGGTACGGCCGCGCAGACCGTGCCCACCGCGTACTCCTGGAAGTCGAGCAGGGGGGCGTTGGGCCTGCGGGTGTCGAGCTGATGGAAGAGCGCCTCCTGGCTGGTGAAGGTGTGGGAGGTGAAGCGGGACATCTCGTGCCGGGCGAGGTGGTCCTTGCGGTCGTCGTAGTCGAGCTGGGTGAGCAGGGCCTTGCCGACCGCCGAGGCGTGCGCGGCCGTCCGGAAGTCGACCCATTCGTCGACGGCGGGGGCGCCCGGGCCGTCGGCGTACTGGGTGATGGCGACCTCGCCGTCGGTGTAGCGGGCGACGTACACGGCCGCGCCGACGGCGTCCCGGACCCAGGCCAGGGTCTCGCGCAGGTGTCCCCGGCCCTCCCCGCCGGCCGCGTCGGCCAGCAGCAGGGCGTGGCCGGCCACGTAGGCGTCGGGTCCGGTGGGGGTGGCGAGGTTGGCCCGGACGAGCTGCTCCGTGGCCCGGGCGAGGGCCAGCTGCGGCAGTTTGGTCTCCCGGGCGATCTGGGTGAGGCTGACGCCGCCCGAGTAGCGGTTGACGACTTCCAGCACGCGCAGCGCCTGGTGGACGGAGGCTGGTGGACGGAGGCCAGCGCGGCGGGGGCCGGCTGTCCTTCGGGGGTCTTGCGGGCGGCGTGCGTCAACTGGGGTTGTTTGAGGGCGTCCAGGGCCCAGGTGTTCGCCTCCTCCGTGAGGTGCGCGGGGTTGAGGCGGGCGTGCCGGGCGACGGCCACGGCGACGGGTGGGCTGGGGGTGATGATGTCGCCCAGCTCCGGGTGCTCCCTGCGGGGGCGGGCCGCGACGGCCTGGCGCAGCCGTGCCGGCAGCCGGTACGGGGGGCGTTCGGCGCGGCCGGGGCCGGTGGTGAGGGTGGTGAGGTCCTGGGTGCTGATCGGCGGGGAGGTCCAGATGACGGAGGCGCCGAGGAGCTCCTCTAGGTCGTCCGGGACCTGGGGCAGGGGCGGCAGGTGCTCCTCCACGGGCAGGAGGCGGGCCTGCTGCTTCCAGTGGCGGGCCGTGCGGACCTCGGCGCGGGCCAGGTGGTGGAGGT
>NZ_JZWV01001323.1 GCF_000966975.1 Streptomyces katrae
GGGTAGAGGCACTGGGCGGCGGTGCGCGAGCCCGCACCGGCGGCGTACTGGAACCAGAACTGCGCGGCCTCCAGCCGGTCCGTCAGGTGCAGCAGACAGCCGAACAGCAGGGCCGAGTCCACGCCGTGGGGCCAGGAGCGGGTGTGCAGGGCGAGCTCCGCGAAGTCCCGGCTCTCGGCCAGGGACCAGGTCAGGTCGTCCAGGCATCGTGCGGCCCGTACGTGGCAGGCGGCGTCGAGCACCAGGTCGTCCCACGCGGTCGCGGCGGTCCGGCCCCGGTCCTGGTCGGCGCCGGTGGTGCCGAGCGCCGCGCGGGCGCGGTCGGCGGCGATGCGGCGGGCGACGCGGCGCCGGGCGGCCCCCTCGTCGTAGCCGGCGTACTCCTCGGCGAGCACCGCGGCGTTCTCCAGGGCCGAGTCCAGTTCGCCCAGCGGCATGTCACGGTCAGCGGGCATGTCGCTCACTGGTCCTTCTCCTCTCCGGGGATCCAGTCCACCCCGAGCTTGCGGGACAGGGTTCGGCGTGCGCCTCGGACGTGCGACCGGACGGTCGCCGGGGAGATCCCCATCATCCGGGCGACGGTGTCGGAGTCGTTGCCCAGCAGGAAGGCCAGCAGCACCACGTCGTACTGCCGCTCGGACAGTTCGGCGATCGCCGCGTACAGGCCGAGCTTCGACTCCAGCAGTTCGAGCCGCTCCCTGGAGGAGCGGCGCAGCGCCGAGAACCACGCCGTTTCCACCATGGCGACCTGACGGCCGAGGGCCGCCAGGCGCCGTTCCACGTGTTCGCGCAGCACCGCCCACGCGAAGCCGTGGAGGCTCGCTTCCTTCAGCGCCTGGCGCCACACCTTCAGCAGGAAGGTGAACACGTCGTCGACGACTTCCTCGGCGTCCTTGGCGTTGCCCAGTTGGAGGTGGGCGTAGCGCAGGTACGCGCGGTGCTGCTGGGAGTGGAACGCGGTGAACTCCACGGGGAGCACACCCGCCAGTTCGCTGGAGACCGTCTGGTCCCCCGATGGGTCGAACTCGCCTTCGCTCATGCGTTCCCCCGTCGTTGCTCGTCGCCGCCTGTGCGGGCGGTGGGCAGCCGCGGGTGCGCCTGCACCCCGGTCACATCGCTCGAGAGGACCCCTCTCGGGTCGTCACGGACCACGGTGGCGTCTATCAGCACGAGGGTGAGGGTCTGGGCAGCGTTCACTTCTGCGTGGAACCTTCCGAGTGGCTTGTGAGTGGCGGGCCGCCTGCCCCCGTGTCCGGCAGCCGTGGAGCGACAAGCTCCCCCCATCACCACCCCATCGGAAAAGGCGCCCGATCGTGCAAGCCGGCTCCGGATTTCTTCCGGAAGAGTCGCATCCGCCCCAGCGCGCGCCCCCTGTACAGCAGTGCACGCCCCGCCTTCGGGTGAAGGCGGGGCGTGCGCTGACGGGTGGACGGGCGGGCGCCGGCTCAGTCCTGGGCGCGTGCGGTGACCGGTGCGTCGGTGCGGTCGCCGAGGAACTCGTACCAGCGGCGCTGGAGGCACAGGTATCGGGTGTCGGCCTCGGCGAGGTCCAGGAAGGCGTCGACGGTGGACGCCAGCCGCTCCCCCAGGCCCCGGTCGGCGAGGGCCCCGTCCTCGGTGAACTCCTGGTGGGCGGCGGCGAGGCTGAACATGTCGGGGTAGACCCGGGCGCCGAGGTGCTCCAGCGGGACGCGCAGCGCCCACAGGCCCCGGTTGCCGCCCACCATCGACGGGGAGGCCGACACCAGCAAGACCTGCTTGTCCTTGAAGGGCTGCGGCCGGACCCGGGAGACCCAGTCGACGGCGTTCTTGACCGGCCCGGGGACGGAGGCGTTGTACTCGGGCGAGGCGATGACCACGGCCTGCGCCGCCTCGATCCGCTCGCGCAGTGCCAGCGCGCCCGCCGGCACCCCCTCGTCGGCCTCCACGTCCCCGTCGTACAGCGGCATCGGGAAGTCCCCGAGCAGGGCGGGCTCGGCGGTGGCCCCGGTGCGCACGACCAGGCCGGCGACGAGTGCCGCCAGGCGCGCGTTGACCGAGCCGGTGCGGGAGGATCCGGAGAGCACGAACACGTGCATCGAGGCGCGGCCCGCGGGGTGCCCGTCCTGCGGGCGGGCCGGATCGGCGGGGAAGCGGTCCTGGTCGTTCGAGGTCACGGCTGTCTCCCTTGCCGGTGCGCGCCCCCGGCGCCGGAGGCTGGGGTTCCCAGCGGACTGTACGGGCGGACCGGCCGCACCGGCCGGGGCCGCGCGCGGGTCCGCCCGTACGTCACCCGGCTGCCCGGCACGGGCACGCCGCAGGGCGCCGGCGGCTCCCGGGTCGGGGGCCCGGGAGCCGCCGGTTCAGGCCGCTACCACCAGATGACGACGTAGCCGTCGCCGCCGTCCTGGCCCGCGGTGCCGGGGCCGCGGCCCGTCATCCCGCCGCCGCCCTGGCCTCCGTCGCCGCCCGTGGCGGTCAG
>NZ_JZWV01001324.1 GCF_000966975.1 Streptomyces katrae
GGCCGACGATGCCGTCGGGGACGCCGGTGGCACCGGTGGCGCCGGGGCCGCCGTTGTCTCCGGACAGGTTCACCCCGCCCGTGGAGCAGCTGCCGGTGCCTCCCGTGCCGGGTGTGCCCGGGGCGCCGGGGGTCGTGGGACTGGCCCCGCCACCGCCGCCGCCCCCTCCGCCGCCGCCGGCGGTGAGCAGCGTGGTGTTGGTCGCGGACGCGGTGAGGGTGCTGGCGGAGCCGCTGGTGCCCGCCGTTCCGTTGACGCCGGTGTCCCCGTCCGCGCCCCCGCCTCCGCCGCTGCCCGCCGCGCCGACGTCCACCCCGTAGTCGGTCAGCGGGGTGACCTTCAGGGCGCACCAGATG
>NZ_JZWV01001325.1 GCF_000966975.1 Streptomyces katrae
GCGGCGAGGAGCCTCTCGATCACGCGGTGGGCCCGGTCAGGTGCTGCATGACGGTGGCGAGGAAGCGGTCGCGGTCCCCGGGCGCCGACCAGGCCCCGGCCAGGCGCAGTTGGATGGCGTTGAGGAGCTGGTCGGTGGCGAGGTCGCCGTCCTCCGCGCGTTCGAGGAAGCTCCGGACGAGGTCCTGGTACTCGGCGCCGTCCGCTCCGGTGATGTCGACGCCGAGCCGTCCGCGCACGATGCGGGCGAGCTTCTCGGGGCCGGGGGCGTCCAGGTGGAGGCGGACGCAGCGGCGCAGGAAGGCGGGCGGGAAGTCCCGTTCGCCGTTGCTGGTGAGGACGACCACGGGGAAGTGGCTGCACTGCACGCGGCCCTGGGTGACGGCGACCCCCGCGTCGGGGTCGTCGTCGGTGCCGATGGCGACGGTCGGCTCCTCCTTGGCCAGGCGGGCGAGTTCGGGGATGACGAAGCCGCCGTCCTCGAAGACCGTGAGGAGGTCGCCGGGCAGGTCGATGTCGCTCTTGTCGATCTCGTCGATGAGCAGCACGCGGGGCCTTCGCTGGGGCAGCAGGGCGGTGCCGAGCGGGCCGAGGCGCAGGTACCGGGCGATGGACGGGGCGGGGGCGGCCGGTCCGGCGGCCGGGGCGCCGGGGAGGCGGACCTGTTCCAGTCCGGCCTCCTGGAGCCGGCCGATGGCGTCGTAGAGGTAGAGGCCGTCGCGCAGGACGGTTCGGCTGGTGATCGGCCAGTGCAGTACGGGGCCCAGGGCCAGGTCGGCGGCGATGCTGTGGGCGAGGGTGGACTTGCCGACGCCGGGCCTGCCGGTGACGAGCAGGGGCCGGCGCAGATGGAGGGCGGTGTTGACCACGTCCTTCTCCGGTTCGTCGGGGACGTAGCCCTCGCCGCGCCGCCGGGTGCGTTCCCAGGCCTCCCCGGTGCAGCCGGGCGGCCCGTAGGCCGGGTCGGGGCGGCCGGTGAAGTCCCGCCAGGGCGGCGGCGATCCGGCTTCCAGGCGGGCGCGCCGGTCCTCGCCCGGGCCCTCGCCCTGGTACAGCCACCAGTCCTTCGCCACTGCCTCTGCCTCCATCGTCGCGTGAAGTCGTGCGGTCGGTCGGGCCGTTCGGATCCTGCGGGTGGTACGGGGGGTCGTACGGGCGGTGCGGGCGGTGCGGGCCCTCCGGGTCGTCCGGTTCACCGGTTCGTCCGGGCGGGGCCCGGCGGGCGGGCGGCGGCGGTGTGGGGGTCACAGCAGGGAGCGGAGGTCGATGGTGTCGTCGGGATCGTCCCACAACAGCACGAGCCGGTCTGCCCCTTCGGCCCCGCCCCCGGCGGCCGCCTGGCGCACTTCGCGCACGCGGGCGGGCAGGCCGAGCACCGCCGGTGCGCCCGGGAGGGCCTCCGGGGAGAGCCGGGCGGGCAGCCCGCCGGCGGGTGCGCCGCCGCCGCGCTGCCAGACGGCGGCGGGGACGCCCCCTTCGAGGAGCGCCTCCAGCAGGGCCTCCGTCCGGGCCGCCGAGGCGTGCCCGAGGACGCAGGCGGGCGCGGTGCGGGCGCCCAGCTGCACCCCGAGCGCGTCGGTGACGTCCGGGTCCTCCACGACGCGTACGGTGTCCGGGTGGCGGCCGCCCTGGGCCTGCATCCAGCGCCATTTGGCCCGCCATTCGGTGCGGGTGTCCTCGCGCTCCTGCGGGCAGCGCACCACGACCTCGTAGCGCATGCCGAGGGGGCGGGTGCGGCCGCCGGGTCCGCGGCGCGGGACGGGCCACTGGTCGAAGTCCGTCTCCAGCATCTCGTACGGGACGTGGAACTCGATCCTTCCGATGGCCTCCGAGCTCCGCCCGGACCCGTCGGAGGCCCCCGGCCCGTCGGCGGACAGGGCGAGCTGGCGCAGCAGTTCGGCGTGTACGGCGGCCGGGGAGACCGGGCTGCCCTCCGACTCCCATACGTGGCGGGTGCGTTCGCCGCGCAGCCACATCCGGGCCAGCAGGCCGTCCTCGCCGCCGGGCGGGGACTCCAGCCGGACGTGCAGCACGGCCTGCCGGGCGGGGCCGGGCGGCGGGCGCAGCACGGGGAGGGAGAGGCGTTCGCGGGTGGCGCCGACCCATTGCGCGAGCCGGGCGGCCCAGTCCGGGTCGCCGAGCCCGCCGGCGCTGCCGCCGGGGCGGCCGGCCCGGTCGGCGAGGTAGTGGACGAAGGGCACGGCCAGGGGCATGCCGCCGCGGCCGCCCTGGCGCTCGTCGAGGTCCGCGACCACTTCGAGGAGGCTGTCGGCGGGTAGCCCGTGCTGGGCGGGGGTGGTGCAGCCGGCCTCCTTGAACGCCCACGCGTAGGCCTCGTAGGCGCAGCGCGGCAGGGCGCGGCCCTCGAACAGGTGGCCGAGCCCGTCCCAGCCGGTCTGGTCGAGGCGGGCGGCCCGCGGCAGGGCCGGCCCGTGGAGGCCGTCGTCGAGGAAGGAGCTCGCGTCCCAGTCCCGGTCGACCAGGAACTGGGGCAGCTGCCAGCCTTCGCCGCGCTCGCGCAGTTCCTGGAAGGCCCGGTGGATGCGGCGGGCGGCCTTCGGGAGGCCGGTGACGCCCTCGCGCACGGAGCGGTCGCCGAGTTCCGCGAGCAGGGCCTCGGTGAAGCGGCCGGCGCCGGCTTCGGCGTCGTTCTGCGCGGGCTCGCCCTCGCGGGAGGCGTAGAGCCGGAACTGGCGCCGTCCGGGGACGGTGGCGCCGCCGCCGTAGTCGCTGCGGCCGAAGTTCCACCGGGTGTCGCGGGGTGCGTCGACCCGGCAGGCGTCCACCAGCGCGGCCTGCAGCGGGAACCGGCGGTGTTTGACCAGGTCGGTCCTCCACCAGCGCAGTGCGGAGTCGAGGTTGAGGTGGCGGATCTGGCCGGGTCCGGCGTCGGCGCAGGGCAGCATCAGCTCCCCGTCGCGGCCGAGGTAGCCGTGCCCGGCCCAGAAGATCCACAGCAGGTCGCCGTCGCACTGCGGGAGTTCTTCGAGCAGGGCCGATTTGGCGTTGGCCTCGGTCGCGGGCCGGTACGCCGATCTCAGCTCGGCCAGGCCCGGGGAGGCCGTCCAGTCGAGCCGGGCGGGGTCGTCGAGCGGGGAGAGCAGCAGCCGTACGTTCGCCGCGGGCACCTGGCCGGGGCCGGTGAGCCAGTGGGCGAAGCGCAGGGCGTCGCGGGCGGGGCCGCGCAGGTTCCAGTGGTGGCTGATGCCGTACCGCTCGACGCCGGCGACGAGCGCGAAGGTGCGCCGGGGCGTGAGGGCTACGGACAAGTCCTGGGTTCTGGGCGGCGGTTCGAGGTCCGTGTCCGGCCGGAGTCCGGGGTGGGTCACCCGATGCCCGCTTCGGCCACCGCCCGTTCGATGCGCTCGTAGAGGGACCGCTGTTTCCAGTAGGCGCTGTGGGAGGCCGGGAAGGGCTGGCGGCTGCGGATCTCGTGGTCGGTGACGCGGGGGTCGCCGGGGAAGACGGGCCCGGCGAGGTAGGAGAGGACGTCCTGCCGGTCGTACACGTTGAGCCAGCGCGGGAAGCCGTACGGGAGGGCGCTGCCGGGCGGGAGGGCGGTGAGGGCGCCGAGTTCGTACAGGTACGGGGCCTGCGAGCCGACGGTGACCAGCAGTTCGGCGCCGGGGACGGGCCCGCCGGAGGCGGCCTCCAGGGCGAGCAGGTCCACCAGGGCGATACCGCCGAGGCTGTGGCCGATCAGTACGGTCGGGCCGGGTTCGGCGGTGATCCGGGCGTGCAGGAAGGAGCGCAGTTCGGTGCCCCGGGCCTGGTAGCGCAGGATGTCGCCGAGGGCGGGGGTGGCGCCGACGGTCAGGGAGCCGCGCCAGGCGTTGAGCAGCGGCTGCGTGGAGACCCGCAGGGCGAGCCGGCCCAGGAGGGCGGCCGCGCGGGCGCCGGGGACGCGGGCGCCGCCGCCCAGGCGGGTGGTGAGCAGTTCGACGAGCCGGTCCCGCTCGGCGGCGGTGCAGTCGGCGTCGGCCCCGGCGGCGGCGAGGGCGCCGGCGGTGACGGACCGGGCGAGGGTGGTGGCCAGCTCGCGGGCCTCGGGTTCGGCGGTGGCACGGGCTCCGGCGCGGGCGGCCTCGGCGGAGTCGGCGGCCGTCAGCAGGGCGGGGCGGAAGCCGGGGGCGAGACCGGTGCCGTCCAGCAGGGCGCGGAGCTCGCCGCCTTCGCCGCGGGGGCCGTACGGGGCTTCGGCGAGGCGGTGCAGGAGGCCGAGGA
>NZ_JZWV01001326.1 GCF_000966975.1 Streptomyces katrae
GCGGTGCAGGAGGCCGAGGACGCGTGTTCCGGCGGGTCGTGCGCCGGGCATGGCGAAGGGGTCGTCCGCCGCGTCGTGTCCGTCGGTGTGCCCGGGCCCGCCGGTGTCCCAGCCGGCCTCCGCCAGCACCCGCAGCTCGCACAGCGGGTCGGCGAGGAGCAGCCCCCATTCGGCGGTTTCGGTGTCCGCCGCATCCGTGTCCGCGGCGGTGCGCAGGCCGGGGACGGAGCGGCCGCCCGAGCCCAGGGCCGCGCCGAAGCGCTCGCCCCAGAAGCAGGAGTCGACGGCCGCGCCGGGGAAGCGGTCCGCGAGCCGCTCGCGTACCAGCGCGAAGAGGGTGTCGTGGCGGTCGCGCCGTACTCCCGTGCCGTGAACGAACAGAAACCGCATCTGCGCACGCCCCCTCGTCTGCCTTCCTGCCCCGCCCGGCACGATAGCGCCGCGCGGGGAACGGGGCGTGGCGAACGCCGAGTTCGGCCGTCGCGGTGGGGTCAGTGGGCGGCCAGGTCCCCCAGGTGCCCGCGCAGCACGGCCAGGCAGGCCTCGGCTCCCAGCAGGTCGGGGTGGAGTACGGCGGTCATGCCGAGCCCGTCCAGCAGTGCCGTCAGGCGTTCGGTCTCGGTGTCGAGGTCCAGCCCCGGCCGCAGCGTGCCGGTCGCCTCCAGGCGGCCGAGGAGGCGTCGTACGAGTTCCCGCGCGCCGACGGCGGTCCGCCGGGCGAGTCCGGCGAACTCCGGGCTGGTGCGCGCGGCGGTGTTGAAGTCGAGGAACACGGCGACCTCCGCCCGTCGGACCTCGTCCAGCGGCAGCAGCTCGGCCAGCAGCTCCACCGCGAGGCGGAGCCGCTCGGGCCCCGGGTGACGGCCCAGGTCCCCGGCCTCCTCGACGCGCCGGACGAGCCGGGCCCCGAGCCGGTCGAGCATCGACTGCATCGCGAAGTCCATCAGTTCCCGCTGACTGGCGAAGTAGTGGCGCAGGGAGCCGATGTTGAGCCCCGCCTCGTCCGCCACGGCGCGCAGGGAGGCGCGCTGGAGGCCGTCGCGGACGACGACCCGGAACAGGGCGTCCACCACGTCGCGGCGGCGGGCTTCGGGATCCACGTACTTGGGCACGGGACGTTTCTATCACATGCGTGATATAAAAGAGCCAAGGGTTCTATCACAGTCGTGATAAATAGAATCGGGAGGTCTCCGTGGAGACGTACCTCACCTACATGCTGATCAGGTTCGCCCTGCTGGCCGCCGGCGCCGTGGCGGTGGCCCTCCTGGTCTTCGCCGTCGCCCTGGTGCTCAAGCGCCGGGGCAGGCTCGACCAGGTCCGCCGTCAGGTCGACCCACTGGCCCGCTCCGCCCTCCGTGCGGCCGTGCGCCGCCTGGAGGACGGGGCCGCCGGAACCCGCCGGAAGGGGGAGCGCCGATGACCCCGACGACTCTCCTCGCTGCGGACCACTCGGACCTGCTGCGCCACCTCCTGCTGGACATGACACTCAAGGCGGCCATCGTCGTGGCGGCCCTGACCGCCCTCGCCCTCGGGATGCGCGCGATCTGGCGCCGGGCGGGGCGCGGCCCGCACGGCAATCCCCACGGCAGGCCCCCTAGCCGTGACCTGTGACATGTGAAATATTACCTGCGCTCCGGGCTCCGAACTCCCCCCGAGCTCCCAGCACTCCCCGAACTCCCGGAAAGGTCACCCCCGTTGCGCAGACTTGCCGCGGCGGGAGCGGGCCTTCCTCGCCACGCCCGCCCAGGCGGCCGCCCCTCCCCCGCGGGCGGCCGCCTCCCCGCAGGCCGGACAAGAGGCCTCTCCGACGCCCGCACCGCTCGAAGTCCAGCGGCAGGCCCTTCGCCGCCAGGCCCTGGAGGGCGTCGCGGCGGGCGGCGCCGGATCCCGCCGGGCCGGGCCGGTCCCGCGCACCGCCCGCATCGGCGACCAGTACGTCGAGCTCTCGCAGGAGCGCAAGGACAAGGTGTTCGTCATCCTCGCCGAGTTCGGCGACGAGACGGACCCCCGCTTCGGCGGCACCCCCGGCCCCCTGCACAACACCATCGCCAAGCCGCCCGCGGACGACAACCACACCCTCTGGCGCAAGGACTTCGACCAGGACTTCTACCGGCAGCAGTTCTTCTCCGCCGACCCCGGCGCCGCCTCGATGCGGGCCTACTACAACCTCCAGTCCTCCGGCCGTTACGACCTCGACGGCACGGTAACCGCCTGGGTCAAGCTCCCCTACAACGAGGCCCGTTACGGCACGGACAAGTGCACCGAGACCGGCCAGTGCCGCACCAACTGGGACCTGGTCCGCGACGCCACGAAGGCCTGGTACGACTCCGAGCGCGCGAAGGGCCGTACGCCGGAGGAGATCAAGGCCGAACTCGCCCCGTACGACGTCTGGGACCGCTACGACGCCGACCACGACGGCAACTTCGACGAGCCCGACGGCTACCTGGACCACCTGGTCGTCGTCCACGCGGGCAAGGACCAGACCTGGGGCGGCGGCGACCAGGGCAAGGACGCGATCTGGGCGCACCGCTGGTTCGCGTACTGGGACCAGGCCGGCTCGGCGGGCCCGGAGGGCAACAAGGCGGGCGGCACCCCGGTCGGTGACACCGGCATCTGGGCCGGCGACTACCTGACCGGCGGCGAGAACAGCGGGGCGGGCCTCTTCTCCCACGAGTTCGGCCACGACCTGGGCCTGCCCGACCTGTACAGCTCGGACGGGGACAACGGCGTCAACTTCTGGTCCCTTATGTCCTCGGCCTCCTACCTGGGCAAGGGGCCCAACACCACGGGCCGCTTCCCGGGCGACCTGGACCCGTGGAGCAAGCTCCAGCTGGGCTGGCTGGACTACACGGAGGCCGACGCGGGCCGCAGGACCCGCGCCACCCTGGGCGTCTCGGGCTACAACACCCAGGACCCCCAGGCCCTCCTGGTCCACCTCCCGCCCTCCACCACCCGTACCGACCTCACCGACCCGTACGAGGGCGCGAGCCAGTGGTGGAGCGGCACCGGTGACCTGATGGACAACACCCTCACCCGCACGGTGGACCTCTCCGGCGGCCCGGCGACCCTCGGCGCCCGCCTCTGGTACGACACGGAACAGGACTTCGACTTCCTCACGGTCGAAGGCTCCCCCGACTCCGGCGCCACCTGGACCCCGCTCCCCGGCACGGTGAACGGCAAGCCCGTCCCCCCGAAGGGCGTCTCGGGCACCTCCGCCGGCTGGACCGAACTGAAGGTCCCGCTCCCGGCCGGCACCACCCGGATCCGCTTCCACGCCACCTCGGACGGCAACACCCACGGCCGCGGCGTCACCTTCGACGACCTCCGCATCACCTCCGACTCCGACGGCCGCACCCTCTTCACGGACGGTGCGGAGAGCGGCGCGAACGACTGGACCGCCCGCAAGTGGTCCCGTACCGAAGGCCGCACGGGCACGGAGTCCCACCCGCGCGCCTACTTCGCGGAGAACCGCCGCTACACCGGCTACGGCTCCTACCTCCGCACGGGCCCCTACAACTTCACCTCCACGGACAACCGGGTCGAGTTCTACCCCTACCAGCAGGGCGTGCTGCTCTGGCTCTGGGACACCGCCTACAGCGACAACACCACGAAGGCGCACCCGGGTTCGGGCCTGATTCTGCCGGTCGACGCCCGCCCCGACGCCCTCCGCTTCCCGGACGGCACCCTGGCCAACGCCCGGGCCCAGACCTTCGACGCGACCTTCTCCACCCGCCCCACCGACCGGGTCACCCTCCACCGGCCCGGCAGCACCCTCACGGTCCCCTCCCGCCCGGGCGTCGCCGTCTTCGACGACCACCGCGGCAGCTACTGGACCCCGGACCTGCCGCAGCTGGGCGTGAAGGTCCCGGACACCGGCACCCGTCTCCAGGTCCTGCGCGAATCCCCGACGACCACCACCCTCCAGCTGTCCCCGTCCACCCCCTGACCCGGGCACGCAC
>NZ_JZWV01001327.1 GCF_000966975.1 Streptomyces katrae
GCCCCGCCGGGACCATCCGGCGGGGCGCTCGTCATGCGGGCGCCCGTCGTCCCGTCCACGGGTCAGGTCCGTGGGTTCAGCCGCGGGGCAGGACCGTGGCGAGGACCGAGGGGAGGGGGTACCAGTCCGCGGAGGTGATCGAGGCGTGGCGGGAGGCCATCAGCGCCACCCGGTCGAGGGCCTGGGCCTCCGTGGGGTGGACCGCGTCGATCGCCGGGGCCACGTTCTGGGCGTCCGTGGCGATCAGGAGGTAGTGGTTGCGGTCGTACCAGGTGGTGTCGATCGACCCGGAGGCGTAGGCGGACGCGTCGCCGTCGAAGACGACGAACCAGGGGCGCAGGGCCGGGTCCGCGTAGCGGTTGCGGGGGTCGCCCGACTCGGCGCGGTGGACCGCCGGGAAGGCGGCGGCCGTGGCGAGGTGGCCGCGCAGGTGCTCGGCGTACTCGCGGTCCGTCCAGAGCTTGTCGGCGCCGTTGCCCTCCTCGACGGTGCCCGGGATCAGCTCGACCAGGAACCTGCCGGCCATCTGCGCCCGGGTCGGCCAGGCGTCGGCGCGGGCCGCCGCGTCCAGGTCCGGGTACCCGGCCGCCAGCCGGCCCGGGGTGTACAGCGCGTCGCCCAGCTTGGAGGTGAGGAGGGAGTCGAGGGCGGCCGGGCCCCTACCCAGGTTCGCGGCGAAGCCGTCCTTGAGCTCCAGCTTGAGGACGACCGGGCGGTGGCCGGGGTGGGCGTCGTGCCAGCTGCGGATGTCGGAGAGGCAGCCCGCCAGGTTCTGGTCGCGGGACTTCGTGCGCAGCTGGGCGGGGGAGGTGGCGTTCTCGCAGTTGCTGTTGTTGCCGAAGGGGTTGTCGTGGGAGACGCGCCAGCCGCTGCCGAAGAAGTTGGTCCAGACGTCCAGTTCGAGCATCGCCGCGCCGGAGTCCAGGGCGTCGGCGAGGTAGGGGTACTTGGCCTTCTCGTAGGCGTTGTGGACCCCCACGCCGGTCGACGCGGAGTAGCGGAGGTCACCGGCCGCGGCGGGGGCGCCGGGCGCGGACCCGGCGGAGGCGGCGGGGGTGGCGGATACGGCGACGGCCGCGAGGGCGGCGGTCAGCAGGGCGGCTGCTGCGCGCAGGCGGGTGCGGATGGGCATGGGTGTGCGGCTCCCCTTGGCTACCGAGTGGTAAGGCGCCTGGAGCGTAGGGGAGTTGGGTGAAGAGGGGAAGGACTGGGGATGGCGGGCCGGGGAC
>NZ_JZWV01001328.1 GCF_000966975.1 Streptomyces katrae
CCCACAGCAGGGCCATGTCGTCGTCCCGCTGGAACGGCGGGCCGCCGGTGAGCATCTCGTGGACCACGCACCCCAGGCTGTACACGTCGCAGCGCCCGTCCACGGGCTTCCCGGCGATCTGCTCCGGCGCCACGTAGTCCAAGGTGCCGACGAACTGCCCGACGCTGGTGAACCCGGTCAGCGACAGCGACTTCTTCGTCAGTCCGAAGTCCGTCAGGTAGACGTGCTCGGGGTGTTCGCTGTCCGTGCCGTCCGCGACGAGGATGTTGCCGGGTTTGACGTCCCGGTGGACCAGGTCGTGGTCGTGGGCCGCGTCGAGCGCGGAGGCGACCTGGCCGGCGATCCGGGCGGCCGTCTCCACCGGCAGCGGGCCCGTCCGGTCGAGCAGGGCGCGCAGGTCCTGCCCGGCGACGAACCGCATGGCGATGTAGAGCAGCCCTTCGGTCTCGCCAGCTTCGAAGACGGGCACGATGTGCGGGTGGTCGATGGCCGCGGCCGCCTTCGACTCGTGGGCGAAGCGCTTGCGGAAGGTGTCGTTACGGGCGAGTTCGGGGGCCAGCAGCTTCAGCGCCACCGTACGGTCCAGGCGCAGGTCGCGCGCCCGGTAGACGACCGCCATGCCGCCGCGCCCGATCTCGCTCTCGACCAGGTACCCGGCGATCTTCTTGCCCAGCAGCCCGGAGGGCCGGCCGCCCAGCGAGTCGGCGGCTCCCATCAGCGCCCTCCGGCCTCGGGCAGGTCCACGACGCGGGTCGGCTCGTGCCCCGGCTCAGCCGGTACGGGGGCACCGGCGGCGGTCTCGGCCTCGGGCGGCGACTCCGGCCCGGGCGGCGGCTGCGGCTCCTGCTCGGGCTCCGGTACGAGCGGGGCGCCCGGCCCCGAGGCTCCGGTATGAGCGGGGCGCCCGGCCCCGAGACGACCGCGTAGGTCGCCATCCGGCTGCCGTCGGCGTACATCCAGCGCCGCGAGCTCTCGTCGTAGAGCCACGCGGACTCCCCGTCGATCACGATCCCGATCCGCAGTCCCCGCACGGCCCGTCCGAAGTCCTCGCCGCCCGCCGCGCCGTCGGCGTGGTCCCGGACGGCCCGCCGGTAGCGTTCCAGGGCCTCGGCGGCCCGGCCGAGCAGCGGTCCGGGGTCCTCGGTCCGCGCGAGCGGCCGGCCGGCCGTGGGCGGCGGCTGCGGGACCGCCACCAGCAGCCGTCCGTCGACCCAGGCGGACCAGCCGTTGGCGCACAGGATCTCCGTCCACTCCCCCCGCCGGGAGAGGAGCTGCACGGGCAGGAAGGGGTCCAGGGGCGCGGTCGGCCGGGCCACGTCGGGGGCCTCCCAGGCGGGCAGCCCCTCCTGCGGCACCACATGGGTCGGGTGGAACTCCGGGATCGGGTCGGTGAAGGTCATCGCCGCGGCTGCTTCCGCATGACGGCCGGCTCCTGCCGGCGCAGCAGCCGGGCCACCACCAGGCCGTAGGCCACGGACAGCGCGACCAGCGCGCCGATGCACACCAGCCATATACCCGACTCATGGTGGTAGATCGGGTCCTGGGTGAGTTTGCCGGGGACGATCCTGCCCAGCTGGAGGGTGGCGCCCATGGCGCCCATCGCCCAGCGGGACGGCGCCAGCCAGGCCACCTGTTCGAGGACGGGGACGCCGTAGAGCTTCAGCAGGGTGCCGCAGAAGACGACCTGGACGATGGCGAGGAGGACCAGCAGCGGCATGGTGACCTCCTCCTTCTTGACCAGGGCGGAGATCATCAGGCCGAGCATCATCGCGGTGAAGGACAGCAGGGCGACGGCGATGGTGATCTCGATCAGCGGGGGCATGAGCACCCCCTTGCCGCCCGGGGCGTTCAGGTCCACTCCGGCGAGGGCGATCAGGGTCAGCACCACGGCCTGGGCGACGGTGATCGTCCCCAGCACCACCACCTTCGACATCAGGTAGGCGGACCGGGACAGCCCGACGGCGCGTTCGCGCTGGTAGATCACGCGTTCCTTGACCAGTTCGCGGACCGCGTTGGCGGCGCCGGTGAGCACTCCGCCGATGGTGAGGATGAGCA
>NZ_JZWV01001329.1 GCF_000966975.1 Streptomyces katrae
GAGGATGAGCAGGGCGTTGAGTGCCGTCTCGACGTCGAGGACGTTGCCGGCGAGTGCGCGGGCCATGGCGCCCATCATGAACGGCAGGGCGACCATGATCACGAGGAAGGTGCGGTCGGCGCTGAGCACGGCGGCGTACCGGCGGACCAGGGTCGACAGCTGGGAACCCCAGCTCTGCGCCTTGGGCGGCGGCGCCGGCGGCGCGGCGGCGGCCCCCGCGGCCTGCGCGGCCTGCGCGCCCCCCGCCGCGGAGCCTGGCCCGCGGGCGCCCTGGTCGACGTAGCGGCGGTGCACGGGCGAACCCCGGAAGGCCCCCGCCCAGTCCCGCTCCCGGTCGTTCTCGAAGACCTCGAAGGCCTCGGGCCACTCGTTGAAGCCGAAGAAGCCCAGGGCCTCCTGGGGCGGGCCGAAGTAGGCGACGCGCCCGCCGGGGGCGAGGAACAGCAGCCGGTCGCAGACGTCGAGGCTGAGCACGCTGTGGGTGACGACGATGACGGTGCGGCCGTCGTCGGCGAGGCCGCGCAGCATGTGCATCACCGAGCGGTCCATGCCGGGGTCGAGGCCGGAGGTGGGCTCGTCGAGGAAGAGCAGCGAGGGTTTGGTGAGCAGTTCGAGCGCGACGGAGACCCGCTTGCGCTGGCCGCCGGAGAGGCTGTGGATGGGCTGGTCGGCCCGCTGGACGAGACCGAGTTCGCGGATCACCTCGTCGACCCGGGCCTCGCGTTCGGCCCGGCTGGTGTCCTGCGGGAAGCGCAGTTCGGCGGCGTACACGAGGGCGCGGCGGACGGTGAGCTGGGCGTGCAGGATGTCGTCCTGGGGGACGAGGCCGATGCGGCTGCGCAGTTCGGCGTAGTCGTGGTAGAGGTCGCGGCCGTCGTAGAGGACGGTTCCGGTGTCGGCGGGGCGCAGGCCGGTGAGCGCGCCGAGCAGGGTGGACTTGCCGGCGCCGCTGGGGCCCACGACGGCGAGGAGGCACTTGGCGCCGACGGGGAAGGTGACCCCGTCCATCA
Source organism: Streptomyces katrae (assembly GCF_000966975.1). Taxonomy (GTDB): domain Bacteria; phylum Actinomycetota; class Actinomycetes; order Streptomycetales; family Streptomycetaceae; genus Streptomyces; species Streptomyces katrae. Next base: position 1,011 of record NZ_JZWV01001329.1, read on the forward strand.
GGGTCTTGCGGCCGTGGTCCACGGTGACGGAGAGGTCCTGGACGTCGAGGGAGACCTCGCCGGTGTCGGTGTACTCCAGGAGCCGGTCGCCGACCAGGCAGAAGGCCGAGTGTCCGATGCCGACGATGTCGCCCTCGGCGATCCTGGCCCGGCCGATGCGGGCGCCGTTGAGGTAGGTGCCGTTGTGGCTGCCGAGGTCGACGATCTCGTAGGTGCCGTCGGCCAGGGCGCGCAGCTCGGCGTGCCGGCGGGAGACGACGAGGTTGTCGATGACCAGGTCGTTGCCCGGGTCCCGGCCGATGCGCACGGCGGTCCGCGCGGGCACCGCCCGGACGCTCGTGGGCTGGCGGAAGGTGCTGGTCATGGCCGGGTTGGTGACCGCCGAGGGACGGCCTCCGGCGGGGGGCTGCGGCGTACGGCCGACCAGCACGGCGCGGGGGCCGTCGACGGCGTTGCCGAAGCGCAGCTCGCTGCCGGGGCCGACGTTCTCCACGCGGACGCGGTGGCCGTCGGCGGCCCAGGTTCCGTTGGTGCTGTTCTCGTCCTCGACGGTCCAGTGGTCTCCGTCGGGACGCAGAACGGCGTGGTGCCACGAGACGCGGGCGTCTTCGAAGCAGATGTCGCAGAGGGGGTCGCGTCCGACGTGGTAAGTCCTGCCGGGGCTCATTTCCGTGGAGCCTCGAGCGGTTTCCAGGACGAGTTCGGGCGCGGTCGGCACACCGGGGCGCTGGACCATGACCAGATTTTCGCACGATCCGTCCGTCCCGGCATAAGCGCAGGTCAAGCGGGCCTTATGGGTAATGACAACGGTCCCCGTTGCAGCCTTTGCCCTATTCGCCGGGGTGCGCTTCACTTCACGCGTCGGAACCGAACGGACGGACGGACAGACGGGGGACGCGATGAGCGGGCACGACGGCCACGACCACGGCCACGACCACGAGGGCGGGCCCGGGCAGGCGCACGCGCAGGCCTCCGGGCACGGCCACGGGCACGGCCACGGGCACGCGGGGCACAGCCACGGGGTGGACCCCGACGCCGACCGCCGCTGGCTGGCGATCGCGCTCGCCCTGATCGGCGGCTTCATGGCCGTCGAGGTGGTCGTCGGCGTGCTGGCCCACTCGCTGGCCCTGATCTCCGACGCCGCGCACATGCTGACCGACGCCGTCTCGATCGTCCTGGCGCTAGTCGCGATGCGGCTGGCTGCGCGCCCGGCCCGCGGCGGGTTCACCTTCGGGCTCAAGCGCGCGGAGATACTCTCCGCCCAGGCCAACGGCCTGACCCTGCTGCTGCTGGCGGTCTGGCTGGCGTACGAGGCCGTGCGCCGGCTGATCGATCCGCCGCCGGTGGAGGGCGGGCTCGTGCTGGTGACGGCGCTGGCCGGAATCGTGGTGAACGTGGCGGCGGCCTGGTGCATCTCGCGGGCGAACCGCTCCTCGCTCGCGGTGGAGGGCGCCTACCAGCACATCCTCAATGACCTGTTCGCCTTCATCGGGACGGCCGTGGCCGGTCTGATCGTGCTGACCACCGGGTTCGTGCAGGCCGACGCGATCGCCTCGCTCGTGGTGGTGGCGCTGATGGTCAAGGCCGGGTACGGGCTGGTGCGCGAGTCCGGACGGATCTTCCTGGAGGCCGCTCCGGCACACCTGGACCCGGACGCGGTCGGCGACCGGCTCGTCGGGCACCCGCCGGTGACGGAGGTGCACGACCTGCACATCTGGACGATCACCTCGGGGCAGGCTGCCCTGTCGGCGCACGTGCTGGTCGAGCCGGCGGGTGACTGCCACGCGGTACGGCGCGATCTGGAGGCGCTGCTGGCGAAGGAGTACGGGATCACCCACACCACCCTCCAGGTGGACCACGTCCAGGACGAGCTGCTGTCGGTGGGCCGCGCGGGTGAGGGCCCGGAGACGGCGGACCCGCACTGCGCGGACGCGCACGGCCCGGTGCACCGCCAGGGCCCGCACGACCACTGACCAGGGCCCGCACGACCACCGAACGGCCTCCCGTGCGTGTCCGCCCCGGTTCCGGTCACTGACCGGGGCCGGGGCGGGGCATGTATGGGACCGTGACGCAGCCCAAGAGGTACAAGCAGAGTGCCGGCCTGCTCCTGTTCCGCCGCCGCGGGGCCGGCGCCGACGGCCGTGACGGCGGGGTCGAGGTGCTGCTCGGCCATATGGGCGGCCCCCTGTGGGCGGGCCGGGACGCCGGAGGGTGGGCCATCCCCAAGGGCGAGTACGGGCCGGACGAGACCCCGCGCGACGCGGCCCGCCGGGAGTTCACCGAGGAGCTGGGGCTGCCTCCGCCGGAGGGCGAGTACCTGCCGCTGGGCGAGGTGCGGCTGTCCAGCGGGAAGCTGGTGACCATCTGGGCGGTGGAGGGAGACCTCGACCCGGCGCTGGTGGTGCCGGGGACCTTCACCATGGAGTGGCCGCCGCACTCGGGGACCGAGCGGGAGTTCCCCGAACTGGACCGGGTGGCCTGGTTCGGCCCCCCGATGGCCCGGAACAAGCTGATCGCCTCTCAAGTGCCTTTTCTGGACCGATTGTTGACCCTCCTGGCAGATTGACCTGACCTTTACTTGCCAACAAACCTCACCTGCATGGACATTGCACATATGACGAACGTCGTGCTGGTGGGAACCCTGGACACCAAGGGTGTCGAGTACGGCTGGCTGCGCGAGAGGCTGCTGCGCGCCGGCGTCGAGGTGTTACTGGTCGACACGGGGATCATGGGAGAACCCCGGGTTCCGGCGGACGTGCCGCGCGAAGAGGTGGCGCGGGCCGCCGGAACCGAACTCCCGCTCCTGCGCACGGCCGCCGACCGGGGCGCGGCCGTGACCACGATGGCCGAGGGGGCGGAGGCGACCCTCCTCAGGCTGCACGCCGAGGGGCGGCTGCACGGGGTCCTCGCGATCGGCGGCAGCGGGGCACCTCCATCGCCACCCGGGCGATGCGGGCCCTGCCGCTGGGCGTACCGAAGGTGATGGTCTCGTCGATGGCCTCGGGGGACGTCTCCCCGTACGTGGGCTCCTCGGACATCACCATGATGTACAGCGTGGTGGACATCGCCGGGATCAACAGCATCTCGGCGCCGGTACTGGCCAACGCGGCCGAGGCGATAGCCGGGATGGCCAAGGGCTTCGCCCGCTCCGCCCTGGA
>NZ_JZWV01001330.1 GCF_000966975.1 Streptomyces katrae
GCCCTGGACCGCAGCCGCCCGGCCCGGCTGGGCTCGGGCTCGCGGCCGCTGGTGGCCGCGAGCATGGCGGGGGTCACCACGACCGGCGTGGACGCGGCGCGGGAGCGGCTGACCGAGCTCGGGTACGAGGTGCTGGTCTTCCACGTCAGCGGGACGGGCGGCCGCACCCTGGAGAAGCTGGCCGGTCAGGGCATCTTCGCCGGGGTGCTGGACCTGACCCTCAGCGAGCTCGCCGACGACCTGTGCGGCGGCATCCTCACCGCCGGCCCCGACCGCCTCAGCGCGGCCGGGCGGGCCGGGATCCCGCAGGTGGTGAGCCTGGGGGCGCTGGACATGGTGAAGTTCGGCCCCCTGGAGACCCTGCCCGAGCGGGCCCGCTACCGGCGGGTGCGGGTGCACAACCCCTCGATCACGGTGATCCGCACGACCGGGTCCGAGTGCGCGGAGCTGGGCCGGCGGGTGGCCGCCAAGCTGCGCGTGGCGACGGGGCCGACGGCGGTGTGCGTACCGCTGCGCGGACTGTCCACGCTCGGCGCGCCGGGGGGCCCGTACCACGATCCGGACGCGGACGGGGCCCTGTTCTCGGCGCTGCGCGAGGGGCTGCGGGGCAGCGCCGCCCGGCTCTACGACTACGACACCCACATCAACGACCCGGCCTTCGGGCGGGCGGCGGCGGACCGGCTGCACGCGATGATCGGCGCGGTGTCGGCCGCCGCCTGACCCCTCACCCGGCCCGCCCGGCCCCCACCGGGCCCGTCCGGCCCGTCCGAGGACCGGACGGGCCGGACGGTCGGGAACCAGCCGTGGCTCAATGGTGTCCATGGGTGTGGCCGGTCGGAACCGGCCGGTCCGGCTCTGGGAGGAGCCGGTGACGCCACGGAGGGGGGCGGGAATGAGCAACGGCTGGGCGGTCCCCGGGTACACCGAGGTGCGGGAGCTGGGCTCGGGCGGCAGCGGCCGGGTCGTGCTCGCGGTCCACGAAGCCACCGGCACGGCGGTCGCCGTGAAGTACCTCAGCGACCGGATGCGCGAGGACCCGGCCTTCGTACGGGAGTTCCGGGCCGAGGCCCGCCTGCTGGGCGGGCTGGTCTCCCCGTACGTGACGGGCTTCTACGAGTACGTGGAGGCGCCGGACGGGGCCGCGATCGTCATGGAGCTCGTCGACGGGGTCTCCCTGCGCACCGTGCTGCGCGAGTCCGGCCGGACGGAACCCGAGGCCGCGCTCGTGGTCCTCAAGGGCTCCCTGCTCGGGCTGGCCGCCGCCCACCGGGCCGGTGTGGTCCACCGCGACTACAAGCCGGAGAACGTGCTGGTCGCGGCCGACGGCTCTTCCAAGCTGGTGGACTTCGGGATCGCCGCGGGCCGCGGCAGCACCCCCGGTGTCGCCGGAACCCCCGCCTACATGGCCCCCGAGCAGTGGCAGGGGCAGCCGGCCTCGCCCACCGCCGACGTCTACGCGGCCACCGCGACCTTCTTCGAGTGCCTGACCGGCCGCAAGCCCTACGACGGCGGGAACTTCGCCGAACTCGCCGTCCAGCACATCGAGGCCCCGGTACCGGAGACCGAGGCCCCCGAGGCCGTACGCCCGCTGATCCGGCGGGGCCTGGCCAAGCGGCCCGAGCAGCGGCCGGAGAACGCCGAGGCCTTCGTCGCGGAGCTGGAAGCCCTGGCGGTGGCCGCGTACGGGCCCCGGTGGGAGGAGCGCGGACAGCGCAAGCTAGCCGCGCTGGCGGCCCTGCTGCCGCTGCTGTTCCCCTCGGCGGGCGGCGCCGCCGCGGGGACGACCGCCGTGGCCACCACCTCGATCGGCTCGGGCTGGGT
>NZ_JZWV01001331.1 GCF_000966975.1 Streptomyces katrae
GGCTCGGGCTGGGCCCCGGGGCGCGGCGGCTGGCTCGCGACGGGCCTGGCGCTGGTGCTGGGCGCGGTGGTGGTGCTCACGACGGACGCGGCCGGCACCCCGCAGGACCCTTCGGCCCTGAGCGACTTCGCCACCACCAGTCCGGCCGTGCCCGGGCCCACGCCGACGGCCGGCCCGTCGCACCCGCCCTCGCCCCGGCCGTCGGCCACGGGCAGCCCGACGCCCACGCCGTCGGCGCCCACCGCGTCCCCGACGCCCACGCCGACGTCCTGGCCGTCCGGCAGCACCAGCCCGTCCTGGAGCCCGACGCCGACGCCGACGGTCAGCTGGTCGCCCACGCCGACGCCCACGCCCACCCTGCGGGTGACCAAGCTCGGCGTCTCCCTCAAGCCCGGCGCCTACCGGGGCGACGCCGCCATCTCCCTGGCGACCCAGGGCAGGGGGCCGGTCACCATCGTCGTCCAGTGGTTCCTGGGCGGCACGCAGGGCGCCTACTCCGTTCCCGACGGCACCGACACGATCGTGGTGGAGGCCGGCGCGCCGGCCACGGTCGTGCAGTCCCACACCTTCACGCGCGGCCGCGGCTGCTACGGCGGCGTCCGGGTCACCACGAAGCCCGCCGCGGCCAACGCCTCGGCCTCCGACTCCCAGCTGCTGATGCGCTGCACGGACCTGGAGCCCCCGCGATGAGCGATCCGCACGACCCGCACGGCCCCCGGGACGACGACTACAGCGCCACCGTCCTCGGCAGCCACTGGTTCAGCGGCCCGCCGCCCCCGGCGGACGCGGCCCCCGACCGGGTCGAGGGCGCCGTGCTGCGGTTCGGCCCGGGGGTCACGGCGGCCCTGCCCGCGCCCTTCCCCGTCACGCCCGTTCCCGTTCCCCCGCCGCCCCGGCGGCGGGGCGGCGGCTGGCGCCGGTACACCCTGGCCGCGGTGGTGCTGGCGGGGGTGCTCGCGTACCTGGGCTGGCAGCGGTTCGGGCCGGCCGTCCAGGTGCGCGAGGTGGCGGTGAGCACCGAGCCGGGCGGGCCGGGCTGCGACGCGACGGCCGACGTGGTGGCCACCGTACGCACCGACGGCCGCCCGGGGACCCTGACGTACCGCTGGATCCGCAGCGACGGCACCCGCTCGGAGGAGCTCACGGAACGCGTCCCCAGCGGCCGCACCGAGGCGACCCTCCACCTGATGTGGACCTTCAGGGGCACGGGCACCTACCCGGCCCGGGCGGAACTCCAGCTCCTCTCCCCCGCCGAACGAACCGCGGCGACCGAGTTCACCTACACCTGCCCGCGGTAGGGCGGCGAGCGGGTCGTTCTTGTGGCCGGGGCGGCGGTGGCCGTCCGGCTGAGGTGGGGGCGGTGGGGGCGGTGGTTGAATCGGGGGTGTCGACCAGGGGCGTGCAGGACGCCCCGGGCACCCTGGCGTGCCGTGTTCCCTCCGGCGACACCCCCTGGGAGCACGGCCGTTTCCGCTCGGATGCCGGGTCCGCGCGGAAGGCCCGCGGCCGCTTTGGGG
>NZ_JZWV01001332.1 GCF_000966975.1 Streptomyces katrae
GCCGCGGGCCGTTTCGCGTACCCGCCCCCCGCCGCAACCGGGGGACGGAGTCTCAGAACCGCGCGTGGGCGGTGATGTCGGCGTGGAACTCCCCGGTCATCGCGGGGGTCACCGTCGGCCGGCACTGGGCGACGGCCTCCAGGTAGTCGGCCGTGGTCGCGCCGGGCTGGGCCGCCGCGCCGCGGGCGCCGACCGACTCCAGGTCCCGTTCGAAGGACACCTGTGCCGCGATCCGCGCCGCGTGCTCGATGTCGGCGGGGGTGAACAGCTCGGTCGCCGCCACCAGGGCGGCCACGTCCACATCGGCGCGGCCGGCCGTGTAGCGGGACCAGATCGCCGCGCGGGCCCCGGCGTCGGGGGTGCCGATCGGGATCAGGTAGTCGAAGCGGCCGGGCCGCAGGAAGGCCGGGTCGAGGGAGCGGATGGAGTTGGTGGCGCAGACCAGCAGCCGCTCGTCGCCCTCCCGGAAGCCGGGTATCAGCTTGAGC
>NZ_JZWV01001333.1 GCF_000966975.1 Streptomyces katrae
GTATCAGCTTGAGCAGCTCGTTGGTGACGCCGTGGGCGCCGCCGGGCTGCGCGGGCTCGCTGCGTACGGGCGCGATCTCCTCGACCTCGTCGATGAAGACCAGTACCCGCTCCAGCTCGGCGATCCTGGCGAAGGCCTGGCGCAGGGCGGCGGCCAGGTTCCCGCCGTCGGCGAGCCGGGAGGGCAGCAGTTCCACGAACGGCCAGCCCAGCCGGGAGGCGATGGCCCGGGCGAAGGTGGTCTTGCCGGTGCCGGGCGGCCCGAAGAGGGTGATGGCCCGCGGCGGGCGCACCCCGTGCGCGGCCGCCCGCTCGGGTTCGGCGAGGGGGAGCACCACGCGGCGTTCGATCAGCTCCTTCTCCTTCTCCATGCCGGCGACCTTGCCCCACAGGTCGTTCGGCAGGAACCGGCCGCCGAGGTCGTCGAGGAGTCCGGCCGCGGGTCCGTGCAGCGGTTCGGTCTTCTCGAAGTAGGCGACGGCGGGCTGGCGGGTGTAGCCGGCGTTGAGGAGGCCCTCGCCGAGGAGGTCCTCCTCGGGCAGGACGTACGCGATCCGCCCCACGCGGGCGGCGATCAGACGGCGCTCCAGCTCGACGAGGAGGGCGCTGGCGAGGCCGCGGCCGCGCCATCCGGCGGCGATGGCGATGCGCATCACCCAGGCCCGTTCACCGGTCACGCAGGCCAGGGCGGCGCCGATGGGGACGCCCTGGTGGACGGCGACCACGCAGGGCTGCCGGTCGGTCAGCGCGCTGATGCACTCGGCGAGCGAGAAGACCGACTCCTGGCCGAGTTCGGCCGTCGTGTCGATCAGATGGACCACCGCCGCGAGATCGCCCTCGCGGTAGTCGTGGATGAGCCAGTTCACCGGGTACCGCCCCTCGTTCGTGCTCCTGCGGCGAGGCTAGGGGCGGGCGGGCCCGTCGATCACGCACCGCCGTGCACAACAGCGGGCCGCGAAACCGTCCGCGGCGTCCATAGACCGGTGGCTTCCGCCGAAGTCCCGGGGCGGGGAGCGGCGTCCGTTCATGTCTTCCGACATACCGTGCGAGATGCCTTCCGGCTTGTCCGGCAGATGTGCGGCCGGCCCGGCATTCACAGCTGATTCATACGGAAATCCGTGCTGTGACCACAGTTTTGCCGGGGAGGCTCGGCTGCATGATCCAACGCACCCTCCCCCGCAAGGCCGCCGGCCGTCCCAGCGCCCGTGCCCGGCGGGCGTCACGGATCCTGCTCGCGGTGACCGCGATGGCCGCCCTGCTCAGCCTCGACCTGCCGGAGGCCGGGGCCGCCGGTCCGCC
>NZ_JZWV01001334.1 GCF_000966975.1 Streptomyces katrae
GACCTGCCGGAGGCCGGGGCCGCCGGTCCGCCGGGGGTGACCGACGAGGCTCCCGCCGGCGCGGAGGCCGGGCGGGTCGGGGCGCTGTTCGCCGACGGGCTCGAAGGGGGGCACTTCTGCACCGCGTCGGTGGTGCGCAGCCTGGGCCACGACCTGATCGCCACCGCCGCGCACTGCCTCGACCACCCCGACACCACCGTCTTCGCCCCCGGCTACCGGGACGGCGAGGCCCCGTACGGGGTGTGGCGGCTGACCCGGGTGTGGGTGGCGCCGGGCTGGGCGGACGGGCGGGACCCGGACGAGGACATCGCCTTCGCGACGGTCGCACCGGCCGACGGCGGGGAGACCCGGGCGGTGGAGGACGTGGTCGGGGCCTTCCCGGTGGCCGCCGCGCAGCCCGGGGACGTCACGGTGACCGTACTCGGCTACCCGAGCGTCCAGGACGGCCCGCTGCGCTGCTCCAACGCGACGAGCCTGTTCTCGCCGACCCAGCGCCGGATCGACTGCCCGGACCTGAGCGGCGGCACGAGCGGCAGCCCCTGGCTGGCGGGCGGGGCCCTGGCCGGGGTCCTCGGCGGGTACCAGGGGGGCGGCGACTTTCCGGAGGTGTCGTACAGCGCGGTGATGGGCGACGCGGCCATGGCCCTGTACTGCGAGGCGGCTGGGGTCGCGCGCTAGCCCGTGGCGGGCCGTGTGCCAGGCCGGGGCCGTCGAGGCCGGGTCTAGGCCGGGTCCGGGGCCTCGAACCAGGTTGGTTCCCCGGCGAGGGAGCGGCGGATCCGGTGCAGGGCGAAGGGCTCCAGCGGCGGCAGGGCGTCCGGGGCGAACCAGGCCACCTCCAGCAGCTCCCCGTCGGCGGGGCGGGCCTCGCCGCCGGTGGCCCGGCAGCGGAAGGTGATGTCCTGGTACTGGCAGACGTCGCCGTTGGCGTAGGTGACCGGTTCGAGCATCTGGACGAGGACGACCCGTTCGGGGACGCACCGCACGGCCGTCTCCTCGTACACCTCGCGCACGGCCGTCGCGGCGGGCTGCTCGCCGGGCTCGGCGATCCCCCCGACGACCGACCACCGTCCGGTGTCGGCGCGGCGCCCGAGCAGGACCCGGCCCCCGTCGTCGAAGACGACGGCGGTGACCCCGGGCAGCAGGAGCAGCCGGTGGCCGGCGCCGGCGGCCCGGACCTCGCGGATGAACTCGGGTGTGCTCACGCGCCGGCCCCACGGGTGGCGCGGCGGGCGCGGAGCCGGCGGGCCAGGACGGTGGTGAGGCCGCCTGCGGCCAGCAGGACCAGCGCGTACTCGGGCAGCGGGCCCAGGCGAGTGGCGGGGGTCTCGGTGGAGCGCAGCGGGACCTCGTCGACGAGGGCGTCGGCGGTGAACATCTTCGTCTGCTTGACCACCGTGCCGTCGGGGCGGATGACGGCGCTGACCCCGCTGGTGACGGGGACCAGGACGCTGCGGCTGTGCTCGACCGCGCGGATGCGGTCCATGGCCAGCTGCTGGTAGGTCATCTCGGTCCGGCCGAAGGTGGCGTTGTTGCTGGGGACGGCGATGACCTGGGCACCGGCCTGGACGGTGGAGCGCACGGCGTCGTCGAAGGCGGCCTCGTAGCAGGTGACCATGCCGACGCCGGTACCCGCCATGTCGAAGACGCCGGGCTCCTTGCCCGGGCCGAAGTCCCGGCGGACCCGGTCCACGTCGGAGCTGAACAGCCGCACGAAGGAGCGCATCGGCATGCGTTCGCCGAAGGGCTGGATCTTGCGCTTGTCGTAGGTGTCCACGGGACCCTTGGCCGGGTCCCACAGGATCATCGTGTTGCGCAGCGGGCCGGTCTCGGGGGCGAGGACGGAGCCGATCGCGGTGGGCACGCCGGCGGCCCTGACGGCGTTGTCGATGACGGCGTAGGCGTCGGGCTGGGTGAACGGGTCGATGTCGGAGGAGTTCTCCGGCCACAGCACGAAGTCGGGCTTGGGGACCCGGCCGGCCCTGACGTCCTCCGCGAGCCGGATGGTGCGGTTCGCGTGGTTGTCGAGGACCTGGCGGCGCTGGGCGTTGAAGTCGAAGCCGGCGCGGGGCACGTTGCCCTGGATGACGGCGGCGACCGCGGTTCCGTCCTCGGCGGCGTCGGAGACCAGCGGGCGGGCCGCGAGGGCAGCGCCGACGGGGGCGGCGACGGTGAGGGCGGCGAGGGCCGCGGCGGTGCGGGTGGGCTGCCGGCGGGCGAGGCGCGCGGCCCCGTACAGGCCGAACCCGCAGAGGGCGACGGCGAAGGACAGCAGCGGGGTGCCGCCGACGGCGGCGAGCGGTACGAAGATCCCGTCGGCCTGCCCGTAGGCCAGCCTGCCCCAGGAGAAGCCGCCGAACGGGGCCCGGGCGCGCAGGGCCTCGACGGCGACCCAGACGGCGGCCGACCACAGCGGCGCGGCGGGCAGCCGGCTGACGAGGGCGATGCCCAGGCCGGCCAGGCCGATGAGGAGTGACTCCAGGGTGACGAGGGCCAGCCACGGCACCGGGCCGACGCCCTCGCTGGTCCAGACGAGCAGCGGCAGCAGGTAGCCGAGTCCGAAGAGGAAGCCGAGGCCGAAGCCGGCCCGGGCGCGGCGGCCGCGCAGGCAGCCGGCCAGCAGGGCCAGGGCGAAGGGGGCCAGCCACCAGAGGGGGCGGGGCGGGAAGCTGAGGTAGAGCAGCGCCCCGGCGAGCGCGGCCAGGGCGGGGCGCGCCAGCCGGGCGGCCCAGCGCTTCCCGCGGCCCGCCGG
>NZ_JZWV01001335.1 GCF_000966975.1 Streptomyces katrae
AGCGCTTCCCGCGGCCCGCCGGGACGGCGTCCGCGGCGGCTGCGCTCGGGGTGTCCGCTACGGCTGGTCCGGCGGGCTGCGAGGGCTCGCTCTCGGCGGCCCGGGTGACACTGCTGCTCATCTGGCGGAGTGTACGTGGCCGTGCGCCAAGGGCTGGTAAGGCCACGGCCCGGTTCAGCGGGCGAGGGCGCGCAGGTGGGCGCGGATGACGCGGACCGCGTTCTCGGCGTCGTCGACGGTGACCGTGAACAGCTTGCCGTCCCCGAGCCGCAGCTCCACGCCCTCACCGCGCCGGACGATCACCGCGGTGCCCTTCTCCGGCCGCCAGCGGTAGCCCCAGCCGCCCCACTGCTGGGGGGTGACCCGGGGGAGGAACTCGGCGGCGGTGACATCCGCGAGGCGGATCTTGCGGCGCGGCAGCCCGATGTGGCCGCAGCGCACTTCCATGGCCTCGGCGTCGACGGTGACGGCCACGTACACGAAGGCGAGGGTGCCGTAGAGGATCAGCAGCCCGGCGGCCAGGCAGCCGATCACGGACATCAGCAGCGGAACGTATCCGGAGGCCCAGGAGTTGTCGACGGCCAGTTCGACGCCGAGCGCGAGGCAGGCCGCTCCGGCCGCGGCGAGCAGCCACTGCCCGCGGTTGGAGGCGCGGCCCGTCCAGAGGGGGCCCGGAGGGTGTCCCGTCATGAGCAGCAGCGTACTCACGTTCCGCATGTCCGCCACCGCCTCTGCGCCACTCGGCGCATCCCGCCACCGGGGGTGCGCGGGCGCGCGCCCCGTCCGGGTCCGCGCCTGCCCGCCCTTGACCTCGACCAAACTTGAGGTCTTACTGTCGCGGCCATGACACAGCAGACGCAGACGCACGCTCCGGGGCGAGTTCACGAGGAAACGGCCGGGATCGTTCCCGAGCGCTACCGGACGGCGGTGGTGCCGCACATCATGGTGGCCGACGCGGCCGCGGCCCTCTCCTTCTACGCACGGGCCTTCGGCGCCGTCGAGGACTTCCGGCTCGACGGCCCGGGCGGCACGGTGCTGCACGCCGAGATCCGGATCGGCGGGGCCGTGCTGATGCTCGGCGACACGGCCTCCGGCGGCCCGTTCTCCTCCCCGTCCGCGCTCGGCGGCACCTCGGTGGCCCTCCACGTGTACGTCCCGGACGTGGACGCCCTCGTGCGGACCGCGGTGGCCGCCGGGGCGGAGCTGGTCGAGGAGCCGGCGGACCGGTTCCACGGCGACCGCACCGCCGTCCTGCGGGACCCGTCGGGGCACCTGTGGGTGTTCCTCACCCACCTGGAGGACCTGTCCGGGGAAGAGCTGGCGGCCCGGCTCGCCGGATCCGCCTGACCGGTTCGGCGGCGGGCCCGCCTTCCCCCTCGGCTACCGGCCCACCGCGGCGCCGTGGTCCTGGCCGGCCAGCAGGCGGCCCTCCGCGTAGCCGAGGGCCGCGGCGGGGAGGGTGGACGGGCGGCCGGTGTGCAGGACGGTCAGGCCGCCGGTGCGCGGCAGCTCCGGTGCCGGACCGGCCCCGATCCGGCGCAGGGCCTGGACCGCGACGGCCTCGGCGGAGCCGTGGTACCGCAGGTCCGCCCCGCCGGTACGGGCGGCGAGGGCGGCCCGGATCGCCTCCTCGACGAGCTCGTAGTGCGTGCAGCCGAGGACCACGTCCGTCACGTCGGCCGGGGTGAGCTCGGCCGCGGCGGCCACCGTACGGGCGATGGCCTCCTCGTCGCCGTACTCGACGGCGTCGGCGAGACCCGGGCAGGGCACCTCGGTGACCCGGACCCCGGCGGCGAAGTCGCGGATCAGCCCGCGCTGGTACGGGCTGCCGGTGGTGGCGGGGGTGGCCCAGATCGCCACCCGGCCGCCCGCCGCCGCGGCGGGCTTGATGGCCGGGACGGTGCCGATGACGGGGATCCCGGGCTCCAGCTCGGCCCGCAGGGTGGCCAGGGAGTGCACGGAAGCGGTGTTGCAGGCCACGATCAGCGCGTCGGGCCGCAGCGCGGCGGCGGCCCGGGCGACGAGCCGGGCGCGCTCGGTGAGGTCGGCGGGGGTACGGGGGCCCCAGGGCATGCCGTCGGGGTCGGAGGACAGCAGCAGATCTGCGTCGGGCCGCAGCCGACGCGTCGCGGCGGCCGCAGCGAGGAGGCCGATTCCCGAGTCCATGAGCGCGATCTTCACCGGGTCACCTTAGTCGACGCCCCCGTCCACCGCCTCAATTCGAACCCGGCATAACCGTGCAAACGACACCATTACCTCCGGCATTCGCGGGCCTCCAATGCCTCCAGGGCCTTGGAGGCCCGCCCATGAGC
>NZ_JZWV01001336.1 GCF_000966975.1 Streptomyces katrae
GTTCACGCCGACCTTGAGCGTGGCCGGGGCGTTGCCGGTCACACCGGTGACGGTGATCGGGCTCTCCACCGTGGAGTTGTCGTTGATCGCGAAGTCCGCGGTGTTCTCGAAGAACGGCGTGTTCGGGGTGGAGGTCACGGCGTTGACGGTCGCGGCCGCGTCGGCGAGGCCGGCGCCGCAGCCGCCGGTGCAGGTGCCGGCCAGCGGGCGGGCGTTGGCCTTGATGGCGGCCTCGACCTGTGCCGGGGTGAGGGAGGGCTTGGCGGCCACGAGGAGCGCGGCGAGGCCCGCGATGTGCGGGGCGGCCATGCTGGTGCCCTGGTACGGCTTGTAGATCTCGGCGCCGGGGGTGGTGGTGCCGTTGTTCAGCGTGGAGAGGATGCCGTTCTCGGGCGTGGTGACGGTGCCGGGCGTGTCGGTGGCGCGGCGGGTCTCGCCGCCCGGGGCCGAGACGTCGACCTTGGCGCCGTAGTTGGAGTAGAAGGAGCGGTCGCCGGTGCGGTTGGTGGCGGCCACGGTGATGACGTTGTTGCAGCTGGCCGGGGTGAAGGAGCTCGCGTCGGCGTTGCTGTTGCCGGCGGCCACGACGACGGTGGTGCCGCGGGCGACGGCCGCGTTGATGGCGTTCTGGTAGCTGGAGCTGCAGGTGCCGGAGCCGCCGAGGCTCATGTTGATGACCTTGGCGGGGGTGGGGTTCGCCGGGACGCCCGCGACGGTGCCGCCGGAGGCCCAGGTGATGGCGTCGACGATGTCCGAGGTGGCGCCGCCGCACTTGCCGAGGACGCGGACGGGCTGGATCTTCGCGTTGTACGCGATGCCCGCGACGCCCTTGCCGTTGTTGGTGGCGGCGGCGATGGTGCCGGCCACGTGGGTGCCGTGCCAGGAGGAGTCGCTGGCCTTGGAGCCGGTGCCGCACTCGCCGGCCGCGCTCCAGTCGCCCTGGTCGGCCGGGTTGTTGTCGCGGCCGTTGCCGTCGCGGGCGGCGGTGGAGTCGGAGATGAAGTCGTAGCCGGCGACGATGTTGGGGGCCACGTCGGAGTGGGCCACGTAGCCGGTGTCGATCACGGCGACGGTGACGCCGGAGCCGGTGGTCTTGTCCCAGGCGGCGGGCACGTTCATGCCGGCGGTGGGCTCGAAGAGGTCCCACTGCTTGGCGTACTCGGTGTCGTCCGGGGTGGCCATGGCGTAGGCGCGGGAGTCCGGCTCGACGTAGGCGACGTCCGGGTCGGCGCGGAACTGGTCCATCACCTTGGCGGCGTCGGCCGGGGCGGTCGCACCGCCCAGGCTGACGAGCGCGGCGCCGGTGCCCAGACGGCGGTCGAACTTCGCCTTCTTGCCGGCCTTCTTGCCCTTGGCGGTCGCGTCGTCGGCGGCGGCGGTGTTGGAGCCGGCCTCCGGGGCGGAGGACTTGTAGCCGACGATCAGGTTCTGGACCGGGGCGGCGGCGGGGGCGGTGGGGGCGCCCGCGGCCGGGAGGGTGTGGGCGGCCGGGTCGCTCGCGGGGGTCACGGCCACCGCGGCGGTGGCGGAGCCGGCGAGCAGGGTGACGGACATGGCCACGACGGATATGAGCCGTCGTCGAGGTGCGTGCACGGTGTTCCCCTTACGGGCCGTTTCCGGGCAGGCCGGAAAGGCCGCTGTGTGCGGTGTGGGAGGTGGAACCGGGCGCCGCGGGGCCGGGAGGGCTGGTCGGACCGCCCCGGCCGCCGCCGCGCGCCATGTCGCCCGGCCGCAACGGCGGGGCTGGGCGACAGCGTGTACCGGCGATCCGCGCTGCCGCGTACGGCTTCACACCATGTGGGGTTGGTGCGGGGGCAGTTCGGGGTGCGGGAGATCGCCGGTGGGCAGACAGTAGGCAACGCGGGGATGAACCCGATACAGGGAAAACCCTTGTCCGGACCCTGGGGAACCCTGTGGAACCCCTGTGAAACACCTGTGCAATCTGCACGCAACGAACCGGGGCCGCCCCGCCCGCCGGGGCGGCCCGCCGGCTACTGCGGGTTGCCGCGCGGGTGGAGGGCGCGGAAGTACGTCCAGCTGGTCTCGTTCGGCTCGGTCCACTTCCCGGGGGCGTGGGCGAATTCCGGGTGGCGTCCGGCGATGTAGGCGCGGGTGCGCTCGGGGACCTCGGTGTAGGAGCCGAGCTTGGCTCCCCGGCAGTGGAAGGTGAGGCCGCCGGGGCGTTGTCCCTGTTCCATCCAGGGCAGCCAGGGGGACATCCGCGTCCAGGACATGGCCGCCGGGACGCTCGGCGCCCCGCCGGCGAGGGCCTCGGCGGGGGTGAAGAACTGGAAGAGCTCCAGGGCCCGGTAGGTGTCGTCGGCGGAGTTCAGCGGGTAGTCCGCGACGGGCAGCGGGGAGGGGTAGGAGAGGGGGATCTCCAGGCTGAAGCAGACCTGCCCGCCGAGTTCGGTCCGGGGTACGGGGAAGGGCCGCAGGCGCAGGTTGGCCGGGTCGTTCCAGACGTGGACCACGGGTTTTTCCTGCCAGGTCTCGAGGATCTCCCGAGTGGCGGGGTCGAGGTAGAAGGCGGCCTCGCGCGAGAGCATCTGGTATCCGCCCTCCTCCTCGTCGGCGAGGAGCCGGGACACGTTGACCCCTTCGAAGCCGAAGAGGCGCCGGTAGGGCTCGCCGGGGGCCCAGGAGTGGACGTCGCCGCTCCACCAGTAGACGACTTCCTCTCCGTCGAGGGAGGCACGGGTGCGGGCGAAGTCGCGCAGCAGGTCGTCCGGAGTCATGGGGAGAACTCTGTCCGGACGGTATCCGGCCGGGCAAGCACCTGGTGCGCCAACTCCCGCGCCTCTTCGCGCCCGCCCCGCGACCTACGAACGGGCGGGCCGCCGCTCGTACGGTCGCCCGGTTGACGGTTGTACGAGTTACCCGCGACCGTGACCGCCATGGGGAACCCCTTGGGTAAGGAACACCGGCTTCCGCTGCTGCTGGCCTGCCTGGTGCTGGCCCTCGGGCTGATCGCCGCCGTCCTCGGCGCCTCGCGGGCGGCCGGGCCCGCCTCCGTCGTGGGGCCGCACGTGGACATGCGGCGCGTGCCGCCCGGGGCCGCCGGGCCGGCACCCGGGCCGGGGGCCTCCACCGGGACGGTGACGGTGGAGTGCGGGCGCAACGAGGAGGGGCACTGGAACGAGGACAACCTGGTGGTCTCGCCCGGGGTGCGGGCGGGCGCCCACCACACGCACGCGTACGTGGGGAACCTGTCCGCCGACGCCCTGTCCACGGACGCCTCCCTGGCCGCCGCCACCACGAGCTGTACCGGCGGGGACCGTTCCGTGTACTACTGGCCGGTCCTGCGCCGTACGGACCGGGCCGGGAGCGGACCGCACGAGGGGGCGGCCGGGCACGGCAACGCGGGCGAGATCCTGCGGGAGGCCTCGGTACGGGTGGAGTTCCGGGGCAGTCCGGTGAGCGGGGTGGTGGCGATGCCCCGGTTCCTGCGGGCGATCACCGGTGACGCCGTGGCCTACACGGCGGGCGGGGGCGCCGGGGTCCGGGCCCGCTGGGGCTGTTCGGGCCTGCCGGACCGGTCCACGACCGGCTACCCGCGCTGTCCGGCGGGCGAACTGGTCACCCGTACGCTGGTCTTCCCCAGCTGCTGGAACGGGCTGGACACCGCTTCCCCGGACCACCGCTCCCACCTGCTGTTCCCTTCCGCCTCCGGGGTCTGCCCGCAGGGCACCTTCCCGGTGCCCGAGCTGCGCCTGTCGCTGGCGTACGCGGTGGCTCCGGGGGTGCCGCTGGCGCTGGACTCCTTTCCCGAGCAGCGGCACAGCCCGCTCACCGACCACGCGATGTTCGTGGACGTGATGACCGACGCGCGGATGGGCGAGCTCGTCTCCTGCCTCAACGAGGGCCGCCACTGCCGGATGTGAGTGACGCAGGTCACGTGAACCACGGTCGGCCGCGGGGCGTGTTCCGACCGCACCAGGTGGCACCAAGCGGACGGACGGAGAGCGTGAATGGCCGGACCACTGTGGCCCCGCGCGCGGCGGGGCTCGACCGACGAAGCACTGATCAGGGCGGTCTACGAGGAACACGGCAACGCCCTGCTCGCGTACGCCACCCGGCTCACCGGTGACCGGGCCGCCGCCGAGGACGTCGTCCAGGAGACCCTGATCCGGGNACCCTGATCCGGGCCTGGCGGCATTCGGAGGCGCTGGTCAACGGGAAGGGCTCGGTGCGCGGGTGGCTGCTCACGGTGGCCCGGAACATCATCACCGACCGGTACCGGGCCCGGGCGGCCCGGCCGCCGGAGGTCTCCGGCTCGGAGGCCGCTCCCCCGGTGGAGGGCGACCACGCGGACTCGGTGGTGGACACGATGACGGTGCTCGGCGCCCTGGACCGGCTCTCGCCGGAACACCGGGACGTGCTGACGGAGTTGTACTACCGCCAGCACAGCGTCGCCGAGGCCGCCGACCGCCTGGGCATCCCGGCGGGCACGGTCAAGTCGCGCTCGCACTACGCGCTCAAGGCCCTGCGCGCGGTGTTCACGGACGGCGGCGCCGAGGAGTTCGGCGGGAACAGACGATCAGGCCGGCCGCCCCAGCAGCCCGGCGGACTGCGGGAGGTGGTGGCGTGAACGCGCGGCGGCACGAGGAGGAGCTGCTCGGACCGTACGTGCTCGGTGTCCTGGACGAGGAGGACGTACGGCGCGTCGAGGAGCATGTCGGCGACTGCACGGGGTGCCGGGAGGAGGTGGCGGCGTTGCGCGAGATGGAGAGCGTCCTGGGCGAGGTGCCCGAGGAGGCGTT
>NZ_JZWV01001337.1 GCF_000966975.1 Streptomyces katrae
GTGCCCGAGGAGGCGTTCCTCGACGGGCCCCCGCAGGGCGGCGACCTGCTGCTCCAGCGGACCCTGCGGCAGGTGCGCGGCGAGCGGGCCGCGCGGGCCCGGTGGCGGGGCGCGGTGGCGGGGCTGGCCGCGGCCGCCTCGCTGGCGGCCGTGTTCTGGGCCGGGGCCCGGCTGGGCGGGGACGCGGACAGTACGGCCGC
>NZ_JZWV01000017.1 GCF_000966975.1 Streptomyces katrae
GTCGCAGCAGCAGGGTGACCAGTTCGGGGTGCTCGTCGAGGAGGTGGGTGAGCATGCCCGCCTCGTAGGGGGCGAGCGGGTCGGGCCAGGCCCCGTCCAGTTCCTCCAGGCCGAGGTACGAGGTCCCCTCCGCGGTCTCCAGGACCGCCTGGCCGTATTCCACGCAGGTGGTGGTGTCGGGGCCGGCCTCCTCGCCGGCGTACGGGGTCAGCAGGTGTCCCAGCACGGTGACGCGGGCGCGCACCCGGTCCCGGACCGGGGTCGGGGCGATGTCGGTGAACTCCAGCCGGATGATGCAAATGGAGCCGGCCGAGGGGATCCCCGTCGTCGAGGTGGCGGACCTCGTGGCGCACGCCGTCGATGACCACCGTCATGGAGTGGGCGGCGGCCAGGACGGAGCGCACCCGCTCGGCGTCGGTGGGCCGGGCGGCGGCGGGCGTGGCGGCGGGGGCACCGGGCAGGCGCATGCGGATCTCTCCCTCGTCCAGCGAGCATCTGGTTAGGTATGCCTAACCTAACCCATTCGTGGTTCGGGGAGTACCCCGCGGGCCAGCCGTCCGAGGGTCTCGGCGATCCGTTCGGGCGGGAAGCCGAGGGTGTGCCGCTGGAACTGGTAGACCTCCGGGGCGAGCGGGCTCAGCAGGGCGTCCACGCTGACGTCGGGATCGGCGGCTCCGGCCTCCACCAGCAGGGACCGGACGTGCGCGCGCCAGTGCCGGTAGGCGCCCGCGGAGAACCGGGCCGGGCCCGGCCGGATGCCCAGGGTCAGCGGAAGGTGTCGCTCCAGATGGTCCAGGACGGCAGCGTAGAAGGCCGCCAGCCGCTGCGCCGGGGGAGCGCCGGGCCCCAGCGGGGGCGGGCCGAACGCCAAACGGCCCTGCAGGATGCGCTCGTGCTCGTCGAGGAGGGCCGCGGCGACGGCCGGCGGGTCGGGGAAGCGGCGGTAGAGGGTCGCCCGCCCCACCCCGGCGGCCTTGGCTATCTGATCCATCGTCACGGCGCTCGGGTCCCGCTCCGTGAACAACTGCTCGGCGGCCGCGAGGATCTGGGCATGGTTGCGGATCGCGTCCTCGCGCCGCAGGGGACGTTGGACGCCCGCCCCGGCCGCCGCCGGCGCGGCGCGCGGGGCGGGGT
>NZ_JZWV01000018.1 GCF_000966975.1 Streptomyces katrae
GGGTCCGCGCCCGCGACGTCGCGTAACGTGCGGACCTCGTCGCCATTGGTCATGGCGGCGACCCTACGTGCTTCGTGTCGGTGTTGGGCCGAACGGGTGAAACGCGAGAGGATGGGGGGATGCACATGAAGCGCACGGCCGAGGCGGCCCGGTGAGCAGGTACGACGTCACCGACGAGCAGTGGGAGGGACTCGCGCAGGTGGTGCCGCTGCGCAGTCGCAACGAATGGCCCTCCCGGGTGGACCACCGCACGATCCCCAAGGCCGCCGGGGCGTCCGCGGCGGAACAGCAGCGGCGCTTCGTGGTGATCCGGGTCCAGATCTTCGCCGACGCGCGGGAGGTGGCGGAGTACCTGATCGCGCAGATCCCGGTCCTGCTGGACCTCACCGGCGCGGACAGCGAAGTGGCCAAGAGGATCCTCGACTTCAGCAGCGGGGTGGTCTTCGGGCTGGGCAGCGGTATGCACCGGGTCGACCGGAACGTCTTCCTGCTCGCGCCCGTCGGGACCGAGGTCGAGGGGATCGCGGCCGCGGCCGTCCCCCGATCGTAGGAAGACCGCGGCGGTGGAACGGTTCGCCGGACCCGGCCGGGGCCCCGCGGACCGTACCGTCCGGCCATGGACGCCACTTTGAGCGCGGCGGGGCCCGGGGCCCCGGGCGCGCCATCCGTTGCAGACGACGAACACCCCGTCCCAGGGGCCCGGCCGGGGGAGCACCGGACCGGGCCGGGGGAGCACCGGAGCCGGCCGGGGGAGTACCGGCGGCCCGTCGTGACCGAGTTACGGCTGTCCTCCTTCGGCCCGCACCGGGCCGCGGCCTTCCCGCTGGGCCCGGTGACCCTGCTCGCCGGGCCCAGCGGCAGCGGCAAGTCCCAGGCGCTGGAGGCCTACGCGGCCCTGGCCCGGCTCGCCTCCGGGGACGTGCTGGAGGAGGTCTTCCCCGACCCGGAGGCCCGGGTACCGGAGGCGGCCCGGCCCGACGGCGGCGGGCGGCGCGGTTTCCGGATCGGCTGCACCGTCGACGGCCCGGCCGGCCCCGTCCGCCTCGCCCTCGCCGTACAGACGGAGCCCACGCTCCGGATCGCCGGCGAACGGCTCTCCCAGGAGGGGGACGTCCTCCTCACCACCGCCCTGCGCGACCCGCGCCGGCCCTCCGTCCAGGCCGCCTGGCTGACCGGCGGGGCCACCGGAATGACCCGAGCCCCGCTGCCCGGCGACCGGCTCGGCACCGCCCTGCTGCCGCTGCGCGTGGCCGGGGCCACGGCCGGGCAGCGGCGGGTGCTGGCCGCGGCCGAACAGGTGGTGGTGGCGCTGCGGTCGGTGTTCCCCTGCGATCCGCGGCCCGGCCGGATGCGGGCGCCCGTGCCGCCCGGCGAGGGGCGGTTGCGGGCCGACTGCCGCAACCTGGGCCCGGGCGGCGGCGACCGGGTGCGCGGGGCCGGTGACCGGGCTGGGGGTGCGCGGGGCCGCCCCGGGCGGGGGCGCCGTCGGGAGCGGCGCGGCCGCGCTCGGGAGCGCCGGTGGGCTGGTGGCGGCCGTGCTGGAGCGTGGAGCCGGGCGGCCCGGCACGGAGTTCGGCCGGCTCGCCGACGGTGAACTCCGGTTCCTGGCCCTGGCCCTCGTCCTGCTCACCGGGCCCGGGGTGCTGGCCGTGGACCCGGCCGCCGAACTCCTCTCGGCCCGGCAGGCGCTGACCGTGCTCGCCGACGGCCTCGACCGGGGCCTGGACCGGCGGCAGTACGCCGAACTGCTGCGCCTGGCCCTGCTGTCCGGCGAGCGCGGCCACATCCGGCTGGTGGCGGCGGTCGGCGAGGACGCCGCGGGAACCGCCCGGGAACTCCCCGGCGTCTCAGTGGTAGACCTGTCCCCATGAGTGCTGCACCCACGGACGACGGGCCGGAGCCGCCACCGCACGGCGAACGGCTGTACCGACTCCAGCGACGGCTGGCCGACTTCGCGGCCGCCCGGGACTGGGCCCCGTACCACACCCCCAAGAACCTGGCCGTCGCGCTGAGCGTGGAGGCCTCCGAACTGGTCGAGATCTTCCAGTGGCTGACACCGGAACAGTCGGCAGCGATCATGGAAACGCCGGAAGGCGCACACCGGGTGACCGATGAGGTGGCCGACGTGATGGCGTATCTGCTGCAGTTCTGTGAGGTTCTCGGGGTGGATGTGCTGGATGCGCTCGCTGCGAAGATCGAAAGGAACGAGCACCGTTTCCCGACGAGCGGGACATCGGCACCAGATCGTCACTCTTCGGAGTGATGGCGTCGTCCACAACCTTGTTTGTGTCCACAGATTTCCGAATACCCCTGGCTTTACTGGCTCGTTGCCTTCACTCTGGGTAGTGGAGATTGGCGGGATGTCGTGCGGACGGGGGACGGCATATGGATGCGGTACGGCTGATCGCGGCCGGCCGGCACGCGCTGGCACGGAGCGCGGCTGCGTGGGACATCGTGGGCGAGGCCTGGCAGGCCCAGGCGCTCGCCCAGGGGGTGGGGAGCTGGCTGGCGGTCACGGGCCCGCCGGAGCTCAGAGCGGAGGCACGGGGGCTGGGGGAAGCGGGGAGCAGAGGCTGCGGGGCCGTGGACCGCGCGGCCCTGGGCGAGGCCGAGGGCGCCGCACCCGATCAGCCGCCGCGGGCGGCGCAGCTGACGGGGGTGGCCGATCTGCGGCAGGCTCTCCTGGGGCTGCAGGCGCTGCTCGGCGAGGTCGGGATAGCGCTCGTCGGAGTGGCCTGCGCGACGGACGACGAGGGCCTGTACTGGCAGTGCATAGAGTCGATCGACGCGGCGGACGAGTCGAGCGACCGGGTACGGGCCCTGCTGCGCAGGATGACGGTGCGGGAACGGGGGTCGGCCTCCGGCGTGCTGTGAGGCCCGGGGCGCGGTCCGCGGTCCGGGGAGCGGTCCGCGGTGCGGGGGAGCGGAGCGGTATGTGCGGCGGAGGGGTCCCGCCGCGCGCGACGGGACCCCGCGCTCTCAGAAGGACCGGTCGGAG
>NZ_JZWV01000019.1 GCF_000966975.1 Streptomyces katrae
CTCAGAAGGACCGGTCGGAGCGGTGCTCGCTGTCGTAGGCGCGGCTGCCCGGGGTGACCGGCGCGGCGGGGGGAGTGCGGTCCGCGGAGTGCTGGAGGTCGGCGTCGAGCTGCGACAGGTCGGCGTTGAGCGCCGCCATCAGCTCCTCCATCTGCTGCAGCAGGCCCTTCGGCGCACCGCCCTGGGCGGGCACCGCCGGCTCCTGGCGTGCGTGGTCGTGTGCTGCCTGTCCGGTCTGTCCGGGGTACTCCGGCACGGACTCGTGGGACATGGCGGCCTCCTCGGCCCTGGCCCTTCCGGTGCGGAAGGGGGCGGTGGTCGTACCGGCGGGAGGCCGGCGCGCGGGCCGGGCGGTCCGGCCCCGTCCGAGCCAACGATCCCCATCCGCGCTGGTCACTGACGCGGCGGGGCGCGCGCCTCCCGGTTGACGCAGATTCACCCGGCAGGGGAGCGGGAAGGGCAGGATGGAGGCATGGATCTTCGCATTTTCACCGAGCCGCAGCAGGGCGCCGACTACGACACCCTCCTGACCGTCGCCAAGGCCACCGAGGAACTCGGGTTCGACGCGTTCTTCCGGTCGGACCACTATCTGCGGATGGGGTCCGTCGACGGGCTGCCCGGGCCCACCGACGCCTGGATCACCCTCGCGGGCCTGGCCCGCGAGACCAAGCGGATCCGGCTGGGCACGCTGATGACGGCCGGCACCTTCCGGCTGCCCGGCGTCCTCGCGATCCAGGTGGCGCAGGTCGACCGGATGTCCGGCGGCCGGGTGGAACTCGGCCTGGGCGCGGGCTGGTTCGAGGAGGAGCACAAGGCGTACGGGATCCCCTTCCCGGCGGAGCGGATGGCGCGCCTCGAGGAACAGCTGGCCATCATCACCGGCCTGTGGGCCACCGAGCCCGGCGCGACCTTCGACTACCAGGGCACCCACTACCAGGTGGAGAACTCCCCGGCCCTGCCCAAACCGGCCCAGGCCAAGGTCCCCGTACTCATCGGCGGGCACGGAGCGCGGCGCACCCCGCGCCTCGCCGCCCGGTACGCGGACGAGTTCAACATGCCCTTCGCCTCGGTCGAGGACAGCCGTCGGCAGTTCGCCCGGGTCCGGGAGGCCGCCGCCGAGGCCGGGCGCAAGGCGGAGGAGCTCGTCTACTCGAACGCCCTGGTGGTGTGCGTGGGCAAGGACGACGCCGAGGTCGCCCGGCGGGCCGCCGCCATCGGCCGCGAGGTCGACGAGCTCAAGGCCAACGGTCTGGCCGGTTCCCCGGCCGAGGTCGTCGAGAAACTCGGCACCTACGCGGCCATCGGCTCCTCCCGCGTCTACCTCCAGGTCCTCGACCTCGACGACCTGGACCACCTGGAACTGATCGCCGGGCAGGTCATGTCCCAGCTCGGCTGATCCGCCCGAGCCCGGTCGACCCGCACCACCGGACGGAGGACCCCACCCGTGCCCCGAGCCACCCGCCCGCTCGCCGAAGCCCTGGCCCGCTGGCCCGTACTCCTGGACGGCGGGCTGAGCAACCAGCTCGCCGACCAGGGCTGCGACCTGTCCGGCCCCCTCTGGACGGGCCGGGTGCTGACCGAGCGCCCGGACCAGGTGGCGGCCGCCCACACGGCGTACGCCCGGGCCGGCGCCGAGGTGCTGATCACCGCGAGCTACCAGATCGGCGACGACCCCGGCCTGCTGGAGCGCTCCGTCCGGGTGGCCGACGGCGTGGCGCGGACCGCCGGGCACGGGGTGTGGGTGGCCGCCTCGGTGGGACCGTACGGGGCGGTGCTGGCGGACGGCTCCGAGTACCGGGGCCGGTACGGGCTCGGCCGGGACGCGCTGGCCGCCTTCCACCGCCCCCGGATCGAGGCGCTGCTCGCGGCGGGGCCGGACGTCCTGGCACTGGAGACCGTCCCGGACTCGGACGAAGCCGAGGCCCTGCTGCGGGTACTCGCCGGCACGGGGGCACGGGCCTGGCTCAGCTACACCGTCGCCGGCGGCCGTACCCGGGCCGGGCAGCCCCTGCGGGAGGCCTTCGCCCTCGCCGCCGAGGCCCCCGAGGTGATCGCGGTCGGCGTCAACTGCTGTGACCCGCAGGACGTGCTGCCCGCCCTCGAGGCGGCCGCGTCCGTCACGGCCAAGCCGCTGCTGGCGTACCCCAACGACGGCTCCGTCTGGGACGCCGGCACCCGCACCTGGCACGCCCCCGCATCCCCCGCCCCCTGGCCGGCAGCCGCCTGGCGGGCGGCCGGAGCCCGCCTCCTCGGCGGCTGCTGCCGCGTCGGACCGGACCGGATCGCCGGACTCCGTGCCACCCTCGGACCCCCGCCGCCCGGGGTATGAAAATCAGTGGGCCGCCCGGGAGCCCCGGCACATACTGAAGCGCATGTTCCTGACGATCGGCACGACCGGCACCACGGAGAAACCCGCCACTGACCTGGGATTCCTGCTGCACAAGCATCCCGGGAAGACGCAGGCCTTCGGCACCTCCCACGGCACCGCCCACGTGTTCTACCCCGAGGCGACGGACCAGAGGTGCACGGCCGCGCTGCTCCTGGAGGTGGACCCCGTCGCGCTCGTCCGGCGCGGCCGGGGCAAGGGCCGGGGCGGGGCTCCCGACACCGCGCTCGCGCAGTACGTCAACGACCGGCCGTACGCGGCCTCCTCGCTGCTCGCAGTCGCCCTGAGCACGGTGTTCCGCACCGCCCTCAAGGGTCAGTGCGCCGCCCGGCCCGAACTGCCCGGGCAGGAGCGCCCGCTGCGCGTGGAGATTCCGGTACTGCCCGCCCGCGGCGGTGCGGAGCTGGTGCGCCGGCTGTTCGCCCCGCTGGGCTGGGACTCCGTGGAGACCACCCCGATCGTCCTGGACGAACGGTTCCCCGAGTGGGGCGACAGCCGCTATCTGCGGCTGGTCCTGGAGGGAGAGCTCCGGCTGGAGGACGCCCTGCGCCAGCTGTACGTGCTGCTGCCCGTGCTCGACGACTCCAAGCACTACTGGATCGCCCCGGACGAGGTGGACAAGCTGCTGCGCGCCGGGGACGGCTGGCTGGCGGCGCACCCCGAGCACGCGCTCATCACCGCCCGCTACCTGGCCCGCCACAAGCGGCTCACCCGCAGTGCCATGGAACGCCTGGAGCTCGCCCGGCTCGCGGAGGCCGACGGCAGCGAGGCCGAGGAGCTCGACAACGCCGTCGGCGACTCCCCGGACGACGCCGCCGACCGGGACGACGTCGCCCGCGACCGGTCCGTACCCCTCGCGGTGCGCCGCCGTGACGCGGTCCTCGCCGCACTGCGCGAAGCCGGCGCGGCCCGGGTCCTCGACCTGGGCTGCGGGGAGGGGCAGCTGGTCCAGGCGCTCCTGAAGGACACCGCGTTCACCGAGATCGTCGGCGTGGACGTCTCCATGCGGGCCCTGACCACCGCCTCCCGCCGGCTGCGGCTGGAGCGGATGGGGGAGCGGCAGAGCTCCCGCGTCCGGCTGCTCCAGGGCTCCCTCGCCTACACCGACAAGCGGCTGGCCGGCTACGACGCGGCGGTGCTCAGCGAGGTCATCGAGCACCTGGACCTGCCCAGGCTGCCCGCTCTGGAGTACGCCGTCTTCGGCTCGGCCCGCCCCCGCACGGTCCTCGTGACCACCCCGAACGTCGAATACAACGTCCGCTGGGAATCCCTGCCCGCGGGGCGGGTCCGCCACCGCGACCACCGTTTCGAATGGACCCGCCAGGAGTTCCGGACCTGGGCCGAGCGGGTCGCCGCCCGGCACGGCTACACCGTCGCCCACCGGCCCGTGGGCGACGAGGACCCCGAGGTCGGGCCGCCGACCCAGATGGCCGTCTTCACCCGCGCCGCCGACGGCGTGGAGACCGGCACAACCGGCACCGGCACCACGGCCACCCTGAAGGAGGGCGAGGCAGCATGACCACCCGTACGGACCACCGCGTGCTCCCCGTCACCGACCTGGCCCTCGTCGTCCTCATCGGGGCCACCGGATCGGGCAAGTCCACCTTCGCCCGCAAGCACTTCAAGCCCACCGAGATCCTGTCCTCGGACTACTGCCGGGGCCTGGTCGCCGACGACGAGAACGACCAGAGCGCCAGCAAGGACGCCTTCGACGTCCTCCACTACATCGCCGGCAAGCGGCTGGCCGCCGGACGCCTCACCGTCGTGGACGCCACCAGCGTCCAGCAGGAGTCCCGCCGCGAGCTCGTCCGTCTGGCCCGCGAACACGACGTCCTGCCCATCGCCATCGTCCTCGACATGCCCGAGTCGGTCTGTGCCGAACGCAACGCGTCCCGCCCCGACCGGGCCGGCCTGCCGCGCCGCGTCATCCAGCGCCACCGCTCCGAACTGCGCCGCTCGCTGCGCGGACTGGAGCGCGAAGGGTTCCGCAAGGTGCACGTCCTGCGCACCCCGGAGGAGGCCGACTCCGCCGAGGTGGTGCTGGAGAAGCGCTTCAACGACCTCACCCACCTCACCGGCCCCTTCGACATCATCGGCGACATCCACGGCTGCTCCTCCGAGCTGGAGAGCCTGCTCGCCAAGCTCGGCTACGAGGACGGGGTCCACCCCGCCGGCCGTACCGCCGTCTTCGTCGGCGACCTGGTCGACCGCGGCCCCGACAGCCCCGGCGTGCTCCGCCGGGTGATGGGCATGGTCGGGTCCGGCAACGCGCTGTGCGTGCCCGGGAACCACGAGAACAAGCTCGGCCGTTACCTCAAGGGCTCCAAGGTCCAGCTGACCCACGGCCTCGCCGAAACCGTCGAGCAGCTCTCCCGCGAGAGCGAGGAGTTCGTGAAGGAGGTCCGGCAGTTCATCTCCGGCCTGGTCAGCCACTACGTCCTCGACGGCGGCCGGCTGGTCGTCTGCCACGCCGGGCTGCCCGAGAAGTACCACGGGCGCACCTCCGGCCGGGTCCGCTCGCACGCCCTCTACGGCGAGACCACCGGTGAGACCGACGAGTTCGGCCTGCCCGTGCGCTACCCGTGGGCCGAGGACTACCGGGGCAAGGCCGCCGTGGTCTACGGCCACACCCCCGTCCCGGACACCACCTGGATCAACAACACCATCTGCCTCGACACCGGCGCCGTCTTCGGCGGCCGCATGACCGCCCTGCGCTGGCCCGAGCGCGAACTGGTCGACGTACCGGCCGAGAAGGTCTGGTACGAGCCGGTCAGGCCGCTGGCCGCCGAGGCGCCCGGAGGGCTCGACGGCCGCCCGCTCGACCTGGCCGACGTGCACGGCCGCCGTGTCGTGGAGACCCGCCACCTGGGCAACGTGAGCGTGCGCGAGGAGAACGCGGCGGCCGCCCTGGAGGTCATGAGCCGGTTCGCGGTCGACCCCCGCCTGGTGCCGTACCTGCCGCCGACCATGGCGCCGACGGCCACCTCCGGGGAGGAGGGATGGCTGGAGCACCCCGCCGAGGCCTTCGCCCAGTACCGGGCCGACGGCATCGGGCGGGTCGTGTGCGAGGAGAAGCACATGGGCTCCCGCGCCACCGTCCTGCTGTGCCGGGACGCCGTCACCGCCCGGACCCGCTTCGGCGTCGAGGACGGCCCCACCGGCTCCCTCTACACCCGCACCGGACGCCCCTTCTTCCAGGACCCGGGGCTCACCGAGGAGTTCCTCACCCGGCTGCGCGCGGCCGTGGACGGCGCCGGCCTGTGGGAGGAGCTCGGCACGGACTGGCTGCTGCTGGACGGGGAACTGCTGCCCTGGTCCCTGAAGTCCACCGGCCTGCTCCAGGGTCAGTACGCGGCCGTGGGCGCGGCCTCCCGCGCCGTCCTCCCGGACGCCGTGGCCGCCCTGGCGGCCGCCGAGGCCCGGGGCGTGGACACGGGCGGGCTCCTGGAACGCCAGCGCGGCCGGGCCGTCGACGCCGAGGCCTTCACCGAGGCGTACCGGCGCTACTGCTGGACCACCGACGGGCTGGACGGCGTACGCTTCGCGCCGTTCCAGCTGCTCGCGGCGGCCGGGCGGTCGCTGGCGGCCGTCCCGCACGACGAGCAGCTGGCCTGGCTGGACCGCCTGGCCGACGCCGACGAGCGCTCCGCCGCCCCGCTGCTGCGCCGCACCCGCAGGGTGTACGTGGACACGGCCGACGGGGAATCCGTCCGCGCGGGCACCGACTGGTGGCTGGAGCTGACCGGGGCGGGCGGCGAGGGCATGGTCGTCAAACCCCTCCAGGCCTACGCCAGGGACGGCAAGGGCCGGCTGGTCCAGCCGGGGCTCAAGGTCCGCGGGCGCGAGTACCTGCGGATCATCTACGGCCCGGAGTACACCCGCCCCGACCAGCTGGAGCGGCTGCGCCAGAGGTTCCTCGGGCACAAGCGCTCGCTCGCGCTGCGCGAGTACGCGCTGGGGCTGGAGGCCCTGGACCGGCTGGCGGCGGCGGAGCCGCTGTGGCGGGTCCACGAGGCGGTGTTCGCCGTCCTCGCCCTGGAGTCGGAGCCGGTCGACCCCCGGCTGTGAGGTGAGAGGACCGCGTAAAGCGGCGGCCCCCGTACGGCCCCGAATTAGGTCGTATGGGGGAACTTTCGCGGAGAAGGCCGGGGAAACCGGGGGCGGGATCGTTCAACCAGGGCAGCGGAGTGTCCGCGACCCTGGAAGGACGGAACGTCACTTATGAAGATGACCGCGCGCGGAAGCATTGCGGCGCTCATGACTTGTATGGCCGCGGCCGCCGCGGCCTCCCCGGCCGCCGCCGCCACGGTTCCGGTGGGTGTCCCGCTGGACGCCGTGGAGACCACGCTGGGCGTGCCCACCCCGCAGGTGGGCACCGCGGTCCCGATGCCGGTCGTCGGCGCGCCCGAGGCGCCGGTCCTGCACAAGGGCGACCTGCTCCCCAACCCACTGCTCCCGGCGGTCCCGGTGGCCACCGACCTCGGGCTGACCAAGGTCGTCTCCCCCGTGCCCAACCTGCTGGGCTCCAAGGAGACGGACGGCGAGGGTTCCCTGGAGTCGCCGGCGACCACCCTGCTCACCCGGACCCCGGGTGCGGTCGTCGGTGCTCCGCTGACCATGCCCGACGCCGGCAACCGGGGCATCCCGAACCTGACCGCCCCCAAGCTCGGTGTGGTCGCCCCGGAGATCATCGGCGCCCCCTCGGCGCTCCTCGGGCTGCGCTGAGCCGCGCACCCGACGCCGGGTCGCAAAGCCGTCCGGTCTGGGTACGTCTACGGCATGGGATTCCATGTCGACTCCGAGACCGGGCGGCTTCGCCGCGTCATCCTCCACCGCCCCGATCTGGAGCTGAAGCGGCTCACACCAAGCAACAAGGACGCCCTGCTCTTCGACGACGTGCTGTGGGTGCGCCGGGCCCGCCAGGAGCACGACGGCTTCGCGGACGTGCTGCGCGACCGGGGCGTCTCCGTCCACCTCTTCGGCGACCTGCTCCGCGAGTCCCTCGACATCACCGAGGCGCGCCACCTCGTCCTGGACCGGGTCTTCGACGAGAAGGAGTACGGGCCCCTCGCCACCGACCACCTGCGCTCGGTCTTCGACGGACTGACCTCGGCCGAGCTCGCGGAGGCGCTGGTCGGCGGCATGACCAAGCGGGAGTTCCTGGAGCGGCACAGCGAGCCGGTGTCGGTGCGCTTCCACGCGCTGGAGATGGACGGCTTCCTGCTGGGGCCGCTGCCGAACCACCTCTTCACCCGTGACACCTCCGCCTGGATCTACGACGGGGTGTCCATCAACGCCATGCGGTGGCCGGCCCGGCAGCGCGAGACCGTGCACTTCGAGGCGATCTACCGGCACCACCCCCTCTTCACCGGCTCCGGCCCCTTCCACTACTGGTCGCAGGGCCAGCCGGACTACCCCTCGACCATCGAGGGCGGTGACGTCCTGGTCATCGGCAACGGCGCCGTCCTCATCGGGATGAGCGAGCGGACCACCCCGCAGGCGGTGGAGATGCTCGCGCGCGGCCTGTTCGCGGCCGGGTCGGCGTCGGCCATCGTGGCGCTCGACATGCCCAAGCGGCGTGCCTTCATGCACCTGGACACGGTGATGACGATGGTCGACGCGGAAACGTTCACCCAGTACGCGGGCCTCGGCATGCTGCGCTCCTACACGATCCGGCCGGGGCGGGGGGCGAGCGAGCTCCAGGTGAGCGACCACCCCCCGGAGCACATGCACCGGGCGATCGCGGCCGCTCTGGGCCTGGACAAGGTGCGGGTGCTGACCGCGGGGCAGGACGTCCACTCCGCCGAGCGCGAGCAGTGGGACGACGGGTGCAACGTGCTGGCCGTGGAGCCCGGGGTGGTCGTCGCCTACGAGCGGAACGTCACCACCAACACCCATCTGCGCAAGGAGGGCATCGAGGTGATCGAGATCCCCGGCAGCGAGCTGGGACGGGGCCGTGGCGGGCCGCGCTGCATGAGCTGCCCGGTGGAACGGGACGCCTGCTGAGCGCAGGCTGAGGGGGACGGACTGGTGGATCACGGGTGCGGAGTCGCACATGTGATCCACCAGACTGCATATCAATACGAGGGATCGTATAGACTTCCGCAATCCCCTGTCAGCGTCCCCCTGGAGTCCCGATGGCCACCGACCTCTTCGGTCGCAGTTTCCTCAAGGAGCTCGACTTCACCGCCGCCGAGTTCCGCGGCCTGGTCGAACTCGCCGCCGAACTCAAGGCGGCCAAGAAGGCGGGCGTGGAGGAGCGCCGCCTCCAGGGCAGGAACATCGCGCTGATCTTCGAGAAGACCTCCACGCGCACCCGCTGCGCCTTCGAGGTCGCCGCCGCCGACCAGGGTGCCCACACCACCTACCTCGACCCCTCCGGCTCCCAGATGGGCCACAAGGAGAGCGTCCGGGACACGGCGCGGGTGCTCGGCCGGATGTTCGACGGCATCGAGTACCGGGGCGACAGCCAGCAGGCGGTCGAGGAGCTCGCCGCGTACTCCGGCGTGCCCGTCTTCAACGGCCTCACCGACGACTGGCACCCCACCCAGATGCTGGCCGACGTGCTCACCATGACCGAGCACTGCGCCAAGCCGCTGGAGCGGATCGCCTTCGCCTACCTGGGTGACGCCCGCTTCAACATGGGCAACTCCTACCTGGTGACCGGCGCGCTGCTGGGCATGGACGTACGGATCGTGGCGCCGAAGGAGTACTGGCCGGCCGAGGCGGTCGTCGCGCGGGCCCGCGAGCTGGCCGCCTCCAGCGGGGCGCGGATCACCCTGACCGAGGAGGTCGCGGAGGGCGTGGCGCAGGCCGACTTCGTGGCCACGGACGTGTGGGTCTCCATGGGCGAGCCGAAGGAGGTCTGGGACGAGCGGATCGCGGCCCTGGCCCCGTACGCCGTCACCATGGACGTGCTGCACGCGACCGGCAACCCGGACGTGCGGTTCCTGCACTGCCTGCCCGCCTACCACGACCTCGGCACCAAGGTGGCCCGGGAAGTGCACGAGCGGCACGGGCTGGAGTGGCTGGAGGTCTCGGACGAGGTGTTCGAGTCGGCGCACTCCGTCGTCTTCGACGAGGCGGAGAACCGGCTCCACACCATCAAGGCCGTACTCGTCGCGACGATGGCGAAGCCCGCCGCATAGTCATGCGGGCCGTGCCCCGGCGGCGCGTCGGGACTCAGGGGCTCAGGCGCTCGTCGCGCCGGCCGGCAGGGTGAACCAGACGGCCTTGCCGCGCTCGGTGGGGCGGTGGCCGCAGGCGGAACTCAGGGCCCGGAGCAGGAACAGGCCTCGGCCGTGCTCCTGCCAGGGGTCCGGGTGGCCCTCGCGCGGCCGGGTGACGAGCTCGCGCGGCGGCCGCGGATCGCCGTCGTGGACCTCCACCTGGCAGCCGTCCGCCAGCATCTCCACGACCAGTTCGATCGGCGCCCCCGCCGTGGTGTGCTCCACCGCGTTGGCCACCAGCTCGGCGGTCAGCAGCTCGGCGGTGTCGCGGTCGGCGGACGGTCCCGTGTCCGTCAGGGCGGTACGGACCAGGGCGCGGGCCATGGGCACGGCGGCGGCCGTGTGCGGCAGGGCGAGCCGCCAGGCGGAGGCGTCGGGCATGACCGGTCCGTCCGTTCCGTTCCGTCGGGGGAGGGGGCGGGGAGGGGGAAGCTCTCGGATTCAACTACAACGATACGGAGCGGCGCGGGCGCCCCGTAGGGCACCCCGGCGTGAACGGGACGGACCCACGGCCGCGGCACGGAGGGACCTTCGGCTCGGGCCGGGGCGCGGCCCCGTACGGCCCAGCGTTGTCGCGTTTCCGTGACGGCGGTCACAAGTCGGTGATAGCGTCGTACGCGTGAGCCCCTTCACCGGTTCCACACCAGCGACCGAACGGTGGCGCCACCTCCGGGTGACCCGGCAGGACGGCATCGCCACCGTCACCCTCGACCGCCCCGAGAAGCTGAACGCGCTCACCTTCGGCGCCTACGCCGACCTGCGCGATCTGCTCGCCGAACTCTCCCGCACCCGTTCCGTCCGCGCCCTCGTCCTGGCCGGCGAGGGCCGGGGCTTCTGCTCCGGCGGGGACGTGGACGAGATCATCGGCGCAACCCTCGCCATGGACACCTCCGACCTCCTCGACTTCAACCGGATGACCGGCCAGGTGGTCCGCGCCGTCCGCGAATGCCCCTTCCCGGTGATCGCCGCCGTCCACGGGGTGGCCGCCGGCGCCGGCGCTGTCCTCGCCCTCGCCGCCGACTTCCGCATCGCCGACCCCACCGCCCGCTTCGCCTTCCTCTTCACCCGCGTCGGCCTCTCCGGCGGCGACATGGGCGCCGCCTACCTGCTGCCCCGGGTCGTCGGCCTCGGCCACGCCACCCGGATCCTGATGCTCGGCGAGCCCGTACGGGCCCCCGAGGCCGAACGCATCGGCCTGCTCAGCGAGCTGGTCGACGAGGGCAAGGCCGACGCGCGCGCCGCCGAACTCGCCGCCCGCCTCGCCGCCGGCCCGGCCCTCGCCCACGCCCAGACCAAAGCCCTGCTCACCGCCGAGCTGGACATGCCGCTGGCCGCCTCCGTGGAGCTGGACGCCAGCACCCAGGCCCTGCTGATGCACGGCCAGGACTACGCCGAGTTCCACGCCGCCTTCACCGGGAAGCGGCCGCCGCAGTGGAAGGGCAGGTAGCACCGTGGCCGTGTCCGAGCCCGTCTTCAGGCCCGCCGCCGCGCCCTCAGCCGCTCCCGTCCCCCTGCCGGTCTCCGGGCCCGGGCCCGGGTCCGGGTCCGGATCCGGGTCCGCCCGGTCCGCCAAGCGGGTGGCCGTCGTCGGCGGGGGACCGGGCGGGCTCTACGCCGCCGCGCTGCTGGCCCGGCAGGGGCACGGCGTCGACCTGTGGGAGCGCGGCGCCCCCGACGACACCTTCGGCTTCGGGGTCGTCCTCTCCGACGAGACCCTGGGCGGCATCGAACGGGCCGACACCGTCGTCCATGCCGCCCTCGCCGCCGAGTTCGTCCGCTGGGACGACGTGGACGTCGTCCACCGGGGCCGCCTGCTGACCTCCGGCGGCCACGGCTTCGCCGCCCTCGGCCGCCGGCGCCTCCTCGAAATCCTGCACACGCGCTGCGAGGCCCTCGGCGTCCGGCTCCGCTTCCGCACCGCGGCCCCCGACGCCTTCACCCTGGCCCGCTCGTACGACCTGGTCGTCGCGGCCGACGGGGTGCACAGCGCCACCCGGGAGAGCGGCGCCGCCCACTTCCGCCCCACCGTCACCCCCGGCCGCTGCCGGTACGTCTGGCTCGCCGCCGACTTCGCCTTCGACGCCTTCCGCTTCGAGATCGCGGAGACCGAGCACGGCATCATGCAGCTGCACGCCTACCCCTACTCCGCCGACTCCTCCACCGCCATCGTCGAGATGCGCGAAGAGGTGTGGCGGGCCGCCGGCCTCGACCTCTGCGACGAGGAGGAGTCCGCAGCGCGCTGCGCCAAGACCTTCGCCGAGGCGCTGCGGGGCAGGCCGCTGCGCGGGAACCGCTCCGCGTGGACCCGGTTCCGCACGGTCGTCAACGAACGCTGGTCCCACGGGAACCCACGGGAACGTGGTCCTCCTCGGCGACGCCGCCCACACGGCCCACTTCTCCATCGGCTCCGGAACCAAACTCGCCGTCGAGGACGCCCTCGCGCTCGCCGAGGCCGTCGCCGCACACCCGGAGGTCCCCGAGGCCCTGGCCGCCTACGAGGCCGCCCGCAGGCCCGCCGTGGCCAGCACCCAGCGGGCCGCCGCCGCCAGCATGCGCTGGTTCGAGGAGATCGGCGGCTACGTCGGCCAGCCCGCCCGGCAGTTCGCCTTCAACCTCCTCACCCGCAGCCGCCGCGTCACGCACGAGAACCTGCGGCTGCGCGACCCCCGCTTCACCCGCGCGGTGGAGGCCGACTTCGGCTGCCCGCAGGAGGGGCCCGACGGGCCGGCGACGCCGCCCATGTTCACCCCGTTCACCCTGCGCGGGCTGACCCTGCGCAACCGGGTCGTCGTCTCGCCGATGGACATGTACTCCGCCGAGGAAGGGGTGCCGGGCGACTTCCACCTGGTGCACCTGGGCGGGCGGGCCCTGGGCGGGGCCGGGCTGGTCATGACGGAGATGGTCTGCGTCAGCGCCGAAGGCCGGATCACCCCCGGCTGTGCGGGGCTGTGGACGGCGGAGCAGGCGGCCGCCTGGAAGCGGATCGCCGACTTCGTCCACACCTCGGCGCCCGGCACCGCCCTCGGCGTACAGCTCGGGCACTCCGGCCGCAAGGGCTCGACCCGGCTCATGTGGGAGGGCATGGACGAACCGCTCCCGGAGGGCAACTGGCCCCTGGTCGCCGCCTCCGCACTGCCCTACAAACCCGGGGTCTCCGCCGTCCCCCGCGCCCTGGAGAGCGCCGACCTCGCCGCCATCCGCTCCGAGTTCGCGGCGGCCGCCGCACGGGCCGCCGACTGCGGCTTCGACCTGCTGGAACTGCACTGCGCGCACGGCTACCTGCTGTCCGGCTTCCTCTCCCCGCTCACCAACCGACGCGAGGACGCCTACGGGGGTTCCCTGGAGAACCGGCTGCGCTTCCCCCTGGAGGTCTTCGACGCCGTACGCGAGGTCTGGCCCGCGGAGCGCCCGATGACCGTCCGGCTGTCGGCCACCGACTGGGCCCCCGGCGGTACCACACCTCAGGAGGCGGAGCGGATCGCCGCCGCGTTCGCCGCGCACGGCGCCGACGCCGTCGACGTGTCCACCGGACAGGTGGTGTCGGACGAGGCCCCCGAGTACGGGCGCTCGTACCAGACCCCCTACGCCGACCGGATCCGCAACGCGCTGGGGATCCCCGTCATCGCCGTCGGCGCGATCTCCTCCTGGGACGACGTCAACTCCCTGCTGCTGGCCGGACGCGCCGACCTGTGCGCCCTGGGCCGTCCGCACCTGTACGACCCGCACTGGACCCTGCACGCGGCCGCCGACCAGGGGTACGCGGGCCCGGGCGCGCCCTGGCCGGCCCCGTACCGGGCGGGCAGCCGGAAGCCGCCGACCGGGAAGGGGTGAGACGGCCTCAGGGGGCTGGGCCTCAGGCGCGGACCCGCTCGACGCGGTCCTCGACGGCGGTGAAGCCGAGCCGCTGGTAGACGCTGTTGCTGGTCGGGTTGGCCAGGTCGGTGAAGAGCAGCACCTCGCCGGCCCCGGCCGCGTGCGCCGCCCCGCTCGCCGCGTGCGTCACTCCGGCGGCGTAGCCGCGGCGCCGTTCGGCGGGCGGGGTGTAGACGGGGCCGATGCGGGAGGCCGAGCCGATCGGACGGAAGAACGCGGCCAGGGACACCGGCCTGCCGCCGTGCTCCCAGATGAGGAACCCGCCGTACGAGATCCGGTCGCGCAGGGAGGCCTCGGAGGGGGTGGCCGGGATGTCGCACTCCCGGCTGAACTCCGCGGTCCACCGCGCCAGCAGCGGGAGGTCCGCCTCGGTGGCGGGCCGGGCCCGGCCCTCGGGGGCCGGGTCGGGGGCCCTCAGGGCGCCCAGCCGGTACAGGCGGAGCTCCTCGGCGACGCGGGTCGGCCTGCCCCATGCCTCCGCCAGGATCCCGGCGTCGGCGCGGCGGGCGTTGAACTTCGTGACGCGGGCGAGCAGGGGATCGGCCGCGAGCGCGCCGCCCAGGGCCCGGACCGCCTCCGGTGGCAGGGCGCCGAGCACCAGCGGGAACGGCGGTGTGTGCACCACGGCTCCGTCGACGGTCCCGTCGGCCGCGGTCCACCAGCCGAAGACGGGGTCGGTGTCGCCGTAGGCGTGCGGGCCGCGCCGCTCCAGGGCGTCGAGGATGCTCAGCAGGGTGGTGTTGACGATGGGGTGCGCTGCCACGGACGGGCGCGCGGCGGCCAGGCAGGCCGCCAGGTCGGTGCTGAAGGTCCAGGTCATGTCCCATCGTGACGGGCCCGGGAAGCGGCCCGCACCGGGTTTTCCGCGCGGCCGCGCACCGGTGGCCGGGGGCGCCGCGGGTGGCGGGCGCGCGCTCCCCCGGGCGGGGGAGACGATCCCCCCGTGTGGGGGAGGGACGGCCCGGGCGGGGCTGGGACCTTGGGAGTGCGAGCAGGACCGGGCTCCGCCACCGTGGCGGGCCGTCGGACGAGGAGGAACCATGGGCGTTCACGAAACCCCCGCACCCCTACCCGTACGTGTACCCGTGGGCGCACCCGCACCCGCACCCGCACCCGCACCCGCTCCCGCACCCGCGTGCGCCCACGGGCCCGCCCGGGCGGCGGTCCGGGCGCCGCTACGGCTGTACGAAGCGGGCGCCGGTGTCGCGCAGCCGGGCGTGCAGCTCGGCGAAGACCGCCGAAGACCGCCGCGGCCCGGTCGCCCGGCCAGTCGGCCGGGAGCAGCTCCCGCGGCAGCCCCGGGTCGGCGTAGGGCAGCCGCCGCCAGGTGTCCAGGGCGGGCAGGTAGGCGCGGTAGGCGGCCTCGGGGGTGGGTTCGGGGCCCGACTGAAGGGCCCGGAGGACGGGTTCGTGCAGGTCGAGGAATTCCTCGTGCTGCTTGGCCAGGGCGGCCAGGTCCCACCAGCGGGCCACCGCCTCGGCCGTCGGGGTGAATCCGAGATGGGCGCCGCGGAAGAGCTCCACGTACGCCGTCAGGTGCAGCCGCTCCAGGGTGTGTTCCGTCTCCTCGGCCAGCTGGGCCGGTGCGATCCACACCCCCGGGCCCACCGACCCGAAGCCCAGCCGGGCCAGGCGCGAGCGCAGCAGGTGCCGCTTGTGCCGTTCCTGCTCCGGGACGGAGAAGACGGCGACGAGCCACTCGGGCGAGACGGGTACCTCTCCGTAGATCCGCCGGTCGCCGTCCTCCAGCAGCCCCCGGGCCTCCTCGGAGAGCTCGTAACCGGCCGAGCCGTCCGCGGCCTTCGCGGGCACCAGGAAGCCCCGCCGCTTGAGCCGGGACACGGAGGAGCGGACGGAGGGCGCGTCCACCCCGGCCGCCCCCAGGAGGCGGACCAGCGCGGACACCGGGACGGCGCCCTCGAAGGACCGCCCGTAGGCTCCGTAGAAGGTGACGATCAGGGATCGCGGAGTGTGCTGCTCGGCCACGGGTTCACTCTAGATCGCGCAGCCGGAACCGCTGAAGTTTGCCGGTGGGGGTCCGTGGCAGCGCGGGCAGGAAGACGAAGGACCGCGGGCACTTGTGGGGGGCCAGCTCCTCCTTCATGAAGGTCCGCAGTTCCTCCTCCGTGAGCACGGCGCCCTCGCGGGGCACGGTGTACGCCACCACGACCTGTCCGCGCCGTTCGTCCGGGCGGCCCACGACCGCTGCCTCCGCGACGTCGGGGTGGCGCAGCAGTGCCTCCTCCACCTCCGGGCCCGCGATGTTGTAGCCCGAGGAGATGATCATGTCGTCGGCGCGGGCGACGTAGCGGAAGTAGCCGTCGGGGTCGCGGACGTAGGTGTCGCCGGTCAGGTTCCAGCCGTCGCGGACGTAGTCGCCCTGGCGGGGGTCGGCCAGGTAGCGGCAGCCGACCGGCCCGCGTACGGCCAGCAGCCCGGGTTCGTTGTCGGGCACGGGCCGGCCGGAGGGGTCCACCACGCGGGCCTGCCAGCCGGGGACGGCCCGGCCGGTGGTGCCGGGGCGGATGTCCTCGTCGGCGGCGGAGATGAAGATGTGCAGAAGCTCGGTGGCGCCGATGCCGTTGATGATCCGCAGCCCGGTGCGTTCGTACCAGGCCTGCCAGGTGGCGGCGGGCAGGTTCTCGCCGGCGGAGACGCAGCGGCGCAGCGCGGACAGGTCGTAGGCGCCGGTGTCGTAGGGGCCCAGGGTGTCCAGCATCGAGCGGTAGGCGGTGGGGGCCGTGAACAGGACGCTGACCCGGTGCTCGGCCAGGGCGGGCAGGCGGGCAGCAGGCGGCGCGGGGCGGCCTCCTCCAGCAGCAGGGCGCAGGCGCCGGCCCGCAGCGGGAAGACGACCAGTCCGCCGAGGCCGAAGGTGAACCCGAGGGGCGGGCTGCCGGCGAACACGTCGTCGGGGCGGGGTCTGAGGACGGTGCGGGAGAAGGTGTCGGCTACGGCGAGGAGGTCGCGGTGGAAGTGCATGCAGCCCTTGGGGCGGCCGGTGGTCCCGGAGGTGAAGGCGATGAGGGCCACGTCGTCGGCGGAGGTCTCGACGGCGGGGTAGGGGGAGGTGTGGGCCTCGGCCAGCCGCAGGAGGTCCTCGGGGGAGTCGCCGCCGTACGGGGTGATCCGCAGCCCGGGTACCCCGGCCCGGGCCAGGTCGTCCAGGGCGTCGGTGTGGCAGAGGGCGTGCCGGACCTGGGCCATGGCGCACACGGTGGCCAGTTCCTGGGCGCGCTGCTGGGCCAGAACGGTGACGGCCACCGCGCCCGCCTTCATCACGGCCAGCCAGCAGGCTGCGAGCCAGGGCCCGGTGGGCCCGCGCAGCAGCACCCGGTTGCCGGGGACGACGCCGAGATCGACGGTGAGGGCGTGGGCGAGGCGGTCGACGCGCTCGCGCAGCTCCCCGTACGACCACACCTCGCCCGAGCCGCTGCGGAAGGCGGGCCGGTCCGGGCCGAACCGGCCGATGGTGGTGTCGAGCAGTTCGGCGCCGCAGTTCAGCCGGTCCGGATAGGCCAGTTCGGGCAGCTCGAAGAGGAGCTGCGGCCAGGCGTGTGCGGGCGGCAGGTTGTCGCGCGCGAAGGTGTCCGTGTGGGCGGAAGGCTTGAGCTCCAAGGCGGGTTCGCCCCCTTGCGACGTCCGGATTGGGGTGGCGCCGGCCGTGCTGATCTGTCCAGAGCGTATCGTGATGGTGACGGCAGTCAACAGGACGCGATAGAGGAACACGACGGGACTTGGGGGCCTTCGGATGGCCGGATTCGCGCTCGGAGTGGAACAAGAGGAGTGGTGCGGGCAGTTGCGCGCCCTGGCGGAGCGGCGGCTGAGGCCGCTCGCCGAGAAGGGCGAGCCCGGCCGGGTGAACCGGCCGCTGCTGGCGGAGCTGGGGGAACTGGGTCTGCTCGAACGGGTCTTCGGCTCCGGGGCGCTGGAGCTGTGCCTGTTGCGGGAGTCCCTCGCCTACGGGTGCACCGAGGCGGAGACGGCCCTGGCGCTCCAGGGCCTCGGGGGCCATCCGGTGCTGCGGGCGGGCACTGCGGCCCAGCGGGAGCGGTGGCTGCCGGGGGTCCGGGCGGGGCGGCTGGTGGCGGCGTTCGCGCTGAGCGAGCCGGGCGCGGGCTCGGACGCGGCGGCCCTGGCCCTGGCGGCCGCCCCGGACGGGGCGGGCTGGCGGCTGGAGGGGGCCAAGTGCTGGATCTCCAACGCCCCCGAGGCGGATTTCTACACCGTCTTCGCCCGGACGGGTGAGGCGCCGGGAGCGAAGGGCATCACCGCCTTCCTGGTCCCGGCGGACCGGCCCGGGCTGACGGGGGAGGCCCTCGACATGCTCTCGCCGCACCCGATCGGCTCCCTCTCCTTCGACGGGGTGCCCGTCGGCCGGGAGGACGTCCTGGGCGGGCCGGGACAGGGGTTCCGGGTCGCGATGGAGACCCTGAACCTCTTCCGGCCGAGCGTGGGGGCCTTCGCGGTGGGCATGGCGCGGGCCGCGCTGGACGCCACGCTGGCCCACACCGCCGGCCGTACCGCCTTCGGCGGGGTGCTGGCCGACCTCCAGGCCGTCGCGCACCGCGTGGCGGAGATGGCCACCCGGACGGAGGCCGCCCGGCTGCTGGTGTACGCGGCGGCCGGCGCCTACGACAGCGGCTCCCCGGATGTGCCCCGCCGGGCGGCGATGGCCAAGCTGCTCGCGACGGAGACCGCCCAGTACGTGGTCGACCACGCCGTCCAGCTGCACGGGGCGGTCGCCCTGCGGCGGGGACATCTGCTGGAGCACCTGTACCGGGAGGTGCGGGCGCCGAGGATCTACGAGGGGGCCAGTGAGGTGCAGCGCGGGATCATCGCCAAGGAGCTGTACCGGGGGGTGGCGGCCCGATGAGCGCCGGCCGCCCCGGCCCGGACCGGATCAACCCGCCGGAGCTGTCCCCGGCGACGGGCTTCTCCCATGCCGTCGCCGCCACCGGGGGCCGGCTGGTGTTCCTGGCCGGCCAGACCGCGCTCGACGGCTCGGGCAAGGTGGTGGGCCAGACCCTGCCGGAGCAGTTCGAGCGCGCCCTGGCCAACCTCCTGACGGCCCTCGCGGCGGCCGGCGGCGCCCCTTCGGACCTGGCCCGGGTGACGGTGTACGCGGTGGACGTGGAGGACTACCGCGCCCACGCCGCCGAGCTGGGACGGGTCTGGCGCCGGCTGGCGGGCCGCGACTACCCGGCGATGGCCGTGGTCGGCGTGGTCCGCCTCTGGGACACCGAGGCCATGCTGGAGCTGGACGGGATCGCGGTGCTCCCGTAGCGCGGCCGGCCCCCGGGGGTGTCCGCGAGCTCCCGCCGACCGCCCCGGCCGGGAGGTGCCGGCGCTACTCTGCCGACGCCTCCCGGGGGCGGGTGCGGCGGCGGTACTCCTCGGTCGGGACCCCGCCCACGCCCCAGTTCTCGAGGGGGACCTCGTCGATGACGACGAAGGTGGTGGCGGGGTCCTTGTCGAGGACCTTGACCAGCAGGTCGGTGACGCCCGCGATGATCTCGGCCTTCTGGGCGGCGGTGGCACCCTCGCGGGTGATCCTGACGTTGACGTACGGCACGGCGGAAGTCCTTTCGGCGGAGGAGGGCGCGGATGGCGGGTCAGCGGCGGCCGGTGACGTAGCCGCCGTCCACGCGCAGGGCGTGGCCGGTGACGAACTCGGCCCCCGCCAGGTAGAGCACCGCCTCGGAGATCTCCGAGACCTCGCCGACCCGGTCCAGCAGGGCGACCGAACCGAGGGAGTCCACGTCGTAGCCCGCGTGCAGCGGGGTGCGGATCATCCCGGGTGCCACGAGGTTGACGCGGATGCCGTCGGCCGCGAGCTCGGTGGCCAGACTCGTCGTCAGCGCGTGCACACCGGCCTTGCTGACCACCGGCGCGGAGGCCGGGACGCCGGCCAGCGCGTGGTCCACCAGCACGGTGCCGATGTTGACGATGCTGCCGCCCCGGCCCTGGGCGCGCAGCGCCCGTACGACGGCCTGGGTGGTGAGGTAGGTGCCCTTGAGGTTGCCGGTCAGATAGCCGTCGAGTTCCTCCTCGGTGACCTCGGTGAAGGGCCTGGAGGCGAAGGTGCCGGCATTGTTGACCAGCACGTCGATGCCGCCGAAACGGTCGATTGCGGTCCGGACGAGGGCCTCGCCGGTCTCCGGCTCGGCGATGCTGCCCGCGAACCAGGCGGTCCGCTCCGGCCGGCCGAGGCCGGCGGCGGCCTTGGCGAGGCGGTCGGCGTCCCTGCCGCCCAGGACGACGTTCGCGCCGTCGGCCAGGAAGGCGCGGGCGATGTCCAGCCCGATGCCGCTGGAGGCGCCGGTGATCACGGCGGTGGTGCGGTCGGTGGTGTGCGTCATGGTCTGGTGCCTTTCGTGGCGGACGGGGTTCGTCG
Source organism: Streptomyces katrae (assembly GCF_000966975.1). Lineage (GTDB taxonomy): Bacteria > Actinomycetota > Actinomycetes > Streptomycetales > Streptomycetaceae > Streptomyces > Streptomyces katrae. Next base: position 19,886 of record NZ_JZWV01000019.1, read on the forward strand.
GAGCGACACCAGAAACGTATGGGCCTCCAACCCATAACACCACGACGGAAATTGGAGCATGTGATAATCCCCCGTTATGGATGTGGATCTGCGTGACCTGGAGCTCCTGGAAGCGACCGCCGCCGCCGGCTCCCTGACCGCCGCCGCGGAGAAGCTGTACGTCAGCCAGCCCGCACTCAGCCAGCGGCTGACCCGTATGGAGGACCGTCTCGGCATGCGGCTCTTCGACCGGCAGGGAAGGCGTCTGGTGCCCAACGCCGCCGGCCGGCGGATGCTCGTCGCCGCCGACCGCGTGCTGGGTGAACTGGAGTCGGCCACCCGGGACCTGCGGGAGATCCGGGAGGGCAGCGACCGGCGGGTGCGGTTCACCGCCCAGTGCAGCACCACCTTCCCGTGGCTGCCGCCGGTGCTGCGTGCGTTCCGTGCGCGCGAGCCCGGCATCGACGTACGGATCGCGACGGTGGCCGACGACGCCCCGATCCCGGCCCTGCTGGCCGATCAGGTCGACGTCGCGCTGGTCACCAAGCCGGACGTGCAGATGGACCGGGTGACCCTCACCCGGCTCTTCGACGACGAGATGGTGGCGGTGGTGCCCGCCGGCCACCCGTGGGCCTCCCGCGCGCATCTGACCGCACGTGACTTCGACGGCGCCGACCTCGTGCTCTACGACTTCTACGACCAGAAGCGCATCCCGTCGATCCCGCTGCCGATCCCCGTCGGGGCCCGGCCCGGCCGGATCACCACGATGCCGGTGGTGACCGACCTGGTCGTCGAGATGGTGGCGGGCGGCCAGGGCGTGAGCGTGCTGCCGAACTGGGTGGCGGCGCCCTATACCGCTTCCCACGGCCTGGCGCTGGTCCGCATCGGGGCGCGGCCGCTGACGCGCACCTGGTTCTGCGCCACCCGTCCCGGCCCCCGTCCGCCCCACCTCGACGCCTTCGTGGAGGAGCTGGCGGCCCGCCTCGGGACGACGGCCTAGGAGGCGGAGTCGAGGAGGGTGCCCATCCACTCCTCGATGCCGGACACCGTGCGCGGCAGGGCGCCGGACATCAGGCGGGCCCCGTCGGAGGTGATGACGAGGTCGTCCTCGATGCGCACGCCCATGCCGCGCAGTTCGGCGGGGAGGGTCTCGTCGTCCGGCTGGAGGTAGAGGCCCGGCTCGACCGTCAGGACCTGGCCCTCCTCCAGCACCCCGTCGAGGTAGGTGCCGGCGCGGGCCTGGGCGCAGTCGTGGACGTCGAGGCCGAGCATGTGGCCGCTGCTGCACAGGGTGTAGCGCCGGTGGAGGTCGCCGTCGGCGTCCTTGAGCACGCCCCACTCGGCGAGGCCCTCGGCGATGACCCGCATGCCCGCCCGGTGGAAGTCGCGGAAGCTCGCGCCGGGCCGCAGTGCGGCGATCCCGGCCTCCTGGGCGGCGAGGACCAGCTCGTAGACCTGCTTCTGGACGGGGGAGAAGCGCCCGGACAGCGGCAGGGTGCGGGTGATGTCGGCGGTGTAGAGGCTGTCGGTCTCCACGCCCGCGTCCAGCAGCAGGAGTTCGTCTCGGTCCAGCCTGCCGTCGTTGCGGATCCAGTGCAGCACGCAGGCGTGCGCGCCGGAGGCGGCGATGGTCTCGTAGCCGAGGCCGTTGCCCTCGGCGCGGGCCCGCAGGTTGAAGACGCCCTCGATCCAGCGCTCGCCGCGCGGGTGGGCGAGGGCCGTGGGCAGGGCCCGTACGACGTCCTCGAACCCGGCGGCGGTGTGGTCGACGGCGAGCTGGAGCTGGTCGACCTCCCAGGCGTCCTTGACGAGCCGCAGCTCCGAGAGGGCGGCGGCCAGTTCGGTGTCGGTGGCGGCGTTGCGGCCGGTGGGGGAGCCGATCGCGTCGAGGTGGGCGCAGCGCAGCCCGGTGAGCCGTTCGGCCTCGGCGAGGTCGGGGCGGCGGCCGACCCAGAACTCGCCGTAGCGCCGGTCCCGGTAGAACTCCTCGGTGCCGTCGGAGCGGTCGGAGCGGGGGCGCAGGTACAGGACGGCCTCGTGGCCGTGCGCGCCGGCGGGTTCCAGGACCAGGACGTGGCCCACCTGGTCCTCGCCCGTCAGGCCGGTGAGCCAGGCGTACGCGCTGTGCGGGCGGAAGCGGAAGTCGCAGTCGTTGGAGCGGACCCGCAGTTCACCGGCCGGGATGATCAGCCGCTCGCCGGGGAAGCGGGCGGAGAGCCGGGCGCGCCGGGCGGGGGTGACCTCGTACGCGGTGACCCGGGAGCCGGCCGGCAGGGGTGAGGGAGCCCAGTTCCCCGCCATGAAGCGGGACAACTCCGCTGATACCGGCAGGTCATGGCTGCCGGTGTTGAGGCGGGAGGAGGTGTCGGTCACGGAGGCTCCCTCAAGAAGGACTGAACTGATGGGCGCACAGGTCTTGTCAGTGCAATTTCACATTACTATGTTACAGCTCACACCGCGGCACGTTAATCCCCGTCAAACGCCGTGTGACGCAGGGCAGTTCACGCACCACTACCCCCACCTCCCTTCCCACAGGAGCCTCAAGGTGTCCCAGCACAGAGCTGTGCGTACGTCTCTCCTCTCCGCCGCCGTCGCGGTCACCCTCCTCGCCACCGCGGGCCAGGCGGTGACCCAGGCCGCCGAGCGGGGCACCCCCGCCGCCGGGCCGGCCGCCTCCACGCCCGCCGCCTTCGCCGCCGGTCCGGCCGCCGCGCCGAACCCCTTCGACGAGGTCGACCGCCTGGCCGAGGCCAAGCAGCTCGACCCGGCGCCCGCCCCGGCCCCCGGCGGCAAGTCCGTCGCCGACAACCGGGTTCCCGGTGCCGCCGACGCGGCCCCCGCCGCCGACAAGGGCCGCAAGACGGCCACCGCCCAGGCGGCGCCCACCGCGAAGAGCGTCGCCGCGGGCGTCCCCTGCACCCTTGACGGGATCACCAACCTCGGCCCGGAGCAGTTCGCCGACTTCCTGGGCGACCCGGCCGTCACCGCCGACGGCTGCCTGCGCACCCTCATATGGACCTGGGACGCGCGTCTCGCGCCCGTCATGTCCGACGCCCACGTCCAGGCCGTCTCCCGGCGGATATCCAGCCTGGCCGCCGCTCACGACGGCCGTGACTCCTCCCACCTGGAGGAGATGTTCACCTACCTGCACGCCGTGGTCTACCACGACTACTCGCGCAGCGAGATCGACGTCACCGACGCCCCCACCGTCGACGCCATGCGCCGGGCCATAGCCGACTTCGGGAACGCTGCCCACACCTTCGACGTCACGCCCTCCAACGCCCGCACCCTGCGCGAGGCCCTCTACGCGGGCAGCGCCCCCGGCCTGCGCCAGCACCAGCTCGGCCTGATCAAGAAGGTCCTGTCCACCCTGGACGCCTCCCACCCGGCCACCAACACGGACGCCTCCTGGGGCGGCGCCGCCCTCGCGGCCCTCTCCGTCAACTACCTGGGCGTCTACCCCGGCAACCAGGACGCGGCCTTCCACTCCGCCGTCACGGCGGACCCCGCGTACCGCGCCGTCTTCAAGGCCTTCGCGGGATACACCCACCTCAAGGGCACCGCCAACGCCTGGGCCGCCCGCGACGCCCTGGGCGAGTACGGCCGCTTCGGCCAGGTCGACGGCCTCAAGGACCAGATCACCGCCGACCTCGGCGCCCTCCTCGACCCCGTCAAGTCGAGCTGGGGCAACGGCAGCGAGCAGTGGGCCAAGCTGGTCTCCTGGCTCAACTTCTACGGGGCCTGCAAGCCGTACGGGGTGTGCAAGGAGGACATCGAGAAGCAGCTCTTCCCGAACACCTACACCTACGACAACGGCGGCATCAAGGTCCGCACCGCCCTCGACCGGGCCACCGTCGACCAGCTGTACTACGCGAGCAAGCAGGTCAAGACCCAGTTCCACCGCGTCCTGGGCACCGACCAGCCCCTCGCCGGGGACCCCAACAGCACGCTGAACATCGTGCTCTACGCCTCCCGCGCCGACTACGAGAACTACCACCCGATCCTGACCGGCTACGGCACCAACAACGGCGGCATCTACATCGAGAACGGCGCCACCTTCTACACCTACCAGCGCCGCGTGCCCCAGGACTCCTCCCTCACCCTGGAAGAGCTCTTCCGTCACGAGTACACGCACTACCTGAACGGCCGCTTCGCCGTCCCCGGCTTCTTCGGGCAGGGCGACTGGTACCAGGGCGACCGCACCACCGCCATGGACGAGGGAACCGCCGAGTTCTTCGACGGCTCCACCCGCGACAACGGCATCGCCGTCCGCAAGTCCCTGGTCCGGGGCATCATCAACGACACCTCCGGCGGCGGCCCGCGCATGAGCATCGACCAGCTCCTGCACGCCACCTACGACGGCGACGGCTTCCGCTTCTACAACTACGCGGGCACGTTCTTCGAGTTCCTCTGGACCGAGAAGCCCTCGCTGCTGCGCGAGATGTACGGCTACCTGCGCGCCAACGACGTCGCCGGCTTCGACGCCTGGCGCAACCGGATGGGGGCGGACACCTACCTGCAGCGCGACTACAACCGCTTCCTGGACGCCCAGATCGCCAAGGTGGACCAGCTGTACGTCCCGAACACCGCCTTCACCGCCAACGACCAGCTGCGCGACTCCGCGCTCGCCTCGGTCAAGTCCTCCTTCGCCGCGGCGACGTACAACACCCCGGACTGCGTGGAGAACGGCGACACCGGCAAGCGCCGCTTCACCTGTACGGGCCGGATCACCGCGAACCTGAAGAACTGGCGCAGCGACGACCAGAACTTCAAGGACATGTCCGAGACGGTCGACTACTTCATCCTCGACCGGGCGGGCGCGGCCTCCAACAACCTGGCGGACATGAACTGTTCCTTCGGGCCGGTGGAGATCTGGGACAACAAGGCGGCGGGCACCTCCTCCTACAGCTGTGAGGGCCCCCTCCGCAGCTGACCGCCCGCCCGGGCCGGTTCCGATTCCGTACGGGGGGCGGAACCGGCCCGGGCGCCTAGGCACTACCAAAAGAATGTGACATATTACTGACATGGACGTCGTGATCATTGGCGCCGGCGTCGTCGGAGCCGCGTGCGCGTACTACGCGAGCCGCTCCGGTCTCTCCGTGGCGGTGGTGGACCGGGGCCCCGTGGTCGGCGGCACCACCGGAGCCGGCGAGGGCAACCTCCTCGTCTCGGACAAGGAGGCGGGCCCCGAACTGGACCTGGCCCTCCTCTCCGGCCGCCTCTGGCAGGAACTGTCCGCCGAACTCCCCCGGCCCATCGAGTACGAACCCAAGGGCGGCCTGGTGGTGGCCCCCGACGAGACCACCCTCAAGGCCCTGCGTCACTTCGCCGAGGGCCAGCGTGCGGCAGGCGTCGTCGCCACGGAGACCGAGGCCCTGCACGACCTGGAACCCCACCTGGCCCCGGGCCTGGCGGGCGGCTTCCACTACCCCCAGGACGCCCAGGTCCAGCCGGCCCTCGCGGCGGCCCACCTCCTGAAGGCCTCGGGCGCGACCCTGTACCTGGGCGAAGAGGTGACCGGACTCCTCCTGGACAAGAACATGGTCAAGGGCGTCCGCACCTCCCGCCGCACCCTCCGCGCCCCCGCCGTGGTCAACGCCTCCGGCACCTGGGCCGGCCGGATCGCCGAACTCGCCGGAACCGCCCTCCCCGTCCTCCCCCGCCGTGGCTTCGTCCTGGTGACGGAGCCGCTTCCCCGGCTCATCCGCCACAAGGTGTACGCGGCGGACTACATCGCGGACGTGGCCAGCGACTCGGCGTCCCTCCAGTCCTCGGCGGTGGTCGAGGGCACCCCCTCGGGCCCGGTCCTGATCGGCGCTCTCCACCACCGCCCTGCGCCGCCTCGCCGCCCAAGCGGCGGCCCTCTTCCCGGTCCTGGCGGACATCCGCGTCATGCGCACCTACCACGGCTTCCGCCCCTACCTCCCGGACCACCTCCCGGCCATCGGCCCGGACCCCCGGGTCCCCGGCCTCCTCCACGCCTGCGGCCACGAGGGCGCCGGCATCGGCCTGGCCCCCGCCACGGGCCAACTGATCGCGGCGGCCCTCACGGCAACCGAACCCCCGCTCGACCCCACTCCCTTCCGGCCGGACCGCTTCACCCGATGACGCCGCCCCCGGCCCCCCCGGCCCGTAACCGCCCGGCCAGGGCAACGGCACGGACACCCACCCCCCGAGGAGCCCCTTGATGCGCAGCCCCCGCGAGCTGGTCGGCGGCAGCCCGGCGGCCACGTACCCCATCGCGTTCGACGGCCGCGAACTGCCCGCCCAGGAAGGCCAGACCATCGCAGCCGTCCTCTGGGCGGCCGGGATCCTCTCCTGGCGCACCACCCGCGACGGAGGAGCCCCGCGCGGTGCCTTCTGCGGGATCGGCGCCTGCTACGACTGTCTCGTCACCGTCAACGGCCGCCCCAACCAGCGCGCCTGCCTCGTCCCGGCCCGCCCCGGAGACACCGTCACCACCCAGGAAGGCACCGGCCATGCCGACCTCGCCGTCTGACCCCGCCGCCAAGGCCGCCGTCGCCCAGGCCGCCCCCACGGGGACCACCGACCTGGCGGTCGTCGGGGCCGGCCCCGCAGGCCTCGCGGCCGCCGTCACCGCCGCACGGCTCGGCCTGCGCGTCACCCTCCTCGACACCGCGGAGCGCCCCGGCGGCCAGTACTACCGCCACCCCGCCGCCACCCTCGGCGCCACCCGCCCCGAGGCCCTGCACCACGACTGGCGGGCCTTCGCCACCCGCGAAGCCGCCCTCCGCGAGCACGAGACCGCGGGCCGCGTCACGTACCTCCCCCGGCACCACGTGTGGACGGTGGTCCCCGCCGACGAGCCCGGTACCTGGATCCTCCACGCGCTCGCGGGCCAGGCCCCCGACGAAACCCCGGCGACCCTCCGCGCCCGCCGCGTCCTGCTCGCCACCGGTGCCTACGAACGTCAACTCCCCTTCCCCGGCTGGACACTGCCCGGCGTGGTCGGGGCCGGCGGGGCGCAGGCCATGCTGAAGAACAACCTGGTCCTCCCCGGCCGCCGCGTCGTGGTGGCCGGCAGCGGCCCGCTGCTTGCTCCTCGCCGTGGCCGGCTCGCTCGCCGCCGCCGGAGCCACCGTCCCGGCCGTGGTGGAGGCCGCCTCGTACACGGCGTACGCCCCCCAGGCCCCCGCCCTGCTCCGCAACCCCGCCAAACTCGCCGAAGGCGCCACGTACGGCGGAGCCCTGCTGCGCCACGGCATCCGCCTGCTCACCCGGCACGCCGTCACCGAGGCGCACGGCACCACCCGCGTCGAGGCCGTCACCATCGCCCGCCTCGACAAGGACTGGCGCCCGCTGCCGGGCACGGCCCGCCGGATCCCGTGCGACGCCCTCGCCGTGGGCCACGGCCTCGTGCCCCAGCTGGAGCTGGCCACCGGCCTCGGCTGCGCCACCCTCCAGGCCCCCGACGGCACGGTCGCCTTGGAGCTCGACGCGGCCCAGCGCACCTCCGTCCCCGGCATCTGGTCGGCGGGCGAGACCGGCGGCATCGGCGGGGCCCAGCTGGCCCTGACGGAGGGGGAGATCGCCGCCCACTCCATCGCCGGCCGGCCGGTCCCCGCCGCCCTCACCCGCCGCCGCGCCCGGCTGCGCGCGTTCGCCGGGGCGATGGCCGTCGCGCACCGCCCCGGCCCCGGCTGGACCGGCTGGCTGCGCGAGGAGACCGACGTGTGCCGCTGCGAGGAGGTCCCGGCCGGCCGGATCCGCGAGGCGGCCCGGGAGCTGGGCGCGCGGGACGCCCGGACCGTCAAGCTGCTCACCCGGGCCGGCATGGGCTGGTGCCAGGGCCGGATGTGCGGCCCGGCGGTAGCCGCCCTGGCCGGCGAGGCCCCCGCCCCCGACCGGCGCCCGCTGTCCTGCCCGCCGCCCCGCCCGGCCCGGAGCCCGCCCGCCCCTGAGGCCGGCCGGACCCAACTGCCGTCGCGGAACCCCCGATCGGCGGCCTCCGGCCCCTTGTGGCCGATCCGCACCCACTAGTAAAATGTCACACACCACACTAGGGAGTCCTCACATGACCGACGCGCCCACCCCCGCGCCCTCCGCCACCCCCGGCCCCGACACCCGCACCCGCCCCTGGCACGGCATCATGGTCGCCACCGCCCTGCCCCTGCGCGAGGACCTCTCCGTCGACTACGACGCCTACGCCGAACACGTGGCCTGGCTGATCGCCAACGGCTGCGACGGCGTCGTCCCCAACGGCTCCCTCGGCGAGTACCAGACCCTCACCGACGAGGAGCGGGCCCGTGTCGTCCGTACCGCCGTCGAGGCCGCCGGCGACGGCGCCCGCGTCATGCCCGGCGTGGCGGCGTACGGCAGCGCCGAGGCCCGCCGCTGGGCCGACCAGGCCGCCGAGGCGGGCGCCGGCTCCGTCCTGCTCCTGCCCCCCAACGCCTTCCGCGCCGACGAGGAGACCGTCCGCGCCCACTACGCCGAGGTCGCCGGCTCCGGCCTGCCCGTGGTCGCGTACAACAACCCGTACGACACGAAGGTGGACCTGACCCCCGCCCTCCTCGCGCGCCTGCACGCCGACGGCAGCATCGTCGCCGTCAAGGAGTTCAGCGGTGACGTCCGCCGCGCCTACGAGATCGCCGAACTCGCCCCGGGCCTGGACCTGCTCATCGGCGCCGACGACGTCCTCCTCGAACTGGCCCTGGCCGGGGCCGTCGGCTGGATCGCCGGCTACCCCAACGCCCTGCCCCGCTCCTGCGCCACCCTCTACCGGGCCGCCGTCGCGGGCGACACCGCCACCGCCCTGCCGCTCTACAAGTCCCTGCACTCCCTGCTGCGCTGGGATTCCAAGACCGAGTTCGTCCAGGCCATCAAGCTCTCCATGGACCTGGCCGGCCGCCCCGGCGGCGCCACCCGCCCCCCGCGCTTCCCGCTCACCGGGGAGACCGAGGCCGCCGTGCGCGCCGCCACCGAGAAGGCCCTCGCCGAGGGCCTCAACTAGCCACCGGCTGACCAGCACCAGCCACCCAGTACGAACCAGCGACCGGCCGGAGGGGCGACCCGATGCGCACACGCCACGTCTACCACGCGGTGGACTCCCACACCGAGGGCATGCCGACCCGCGTGATCACCGGGGGAGTCGGGGTGATCCCCGGCGCCACCATGGCGGACAAGCGGCTCCACTTCATCGAGCACATGGACCAGCTCCGCACGCTGCTCATGTACGAGCCGCGCGGCCACGCCGCGATGAGCGGTGCCATCCTCCAGCCGCCCACCCGGCCCGACGCCGACTACGGCGTCCTGTACATCGAGGTGTCGGGCCTGCTGCCCATGTGCGGGCACGGCACCATCGGGGTGGCCACGGTCCTGGTCGAGACGGGCATGGTCCCCGTCGTCGAGCCGGTCACCACGGTACGGCTCGACACCCCGGCCGGGCTGGTGAGCGTGGACGTACGCGTCGAGGACGGCGCGGCCACCGCCGTCACCCTCACCAACGTCCCCTCCTTCTGCGTCGGCCTCGACCTGAAGGCGGAGGTCCCCGGCTTCGGCACGGTCACCTACGACCTCGCCTACGGCGGGAACTTCTACGCCTTCGTCGAACTGGACGCCCTGGGCCTGCCCTTCGACCGGGCCCGCAAGGACGACCTGATCGCCGCCGGACTGGCGGTCATGGACGCGGTCAACGCCTCCCCCGACCGGCCCGTCCATCCCGAGAACCCCTCCATCGCCGGCGTCAAGCACGTCTACCTCGCCGCTCCCGGCTCCGACGCCCGCCGCTCCCGGCACGCCATGGCCATCCACCCGGGCTGGTTCGACCGCTCGCCCTGCGGTACGGGCACCAGCGCGCGCATGGCCCAGCTGCACGCCCGCGGCCTGCTGCCCCTGGACACCGACTTCGTGAACGAGTCCTTCATCGGCACCGAGTTCACCGGCCGCCTGGTCGGGGAGACCACCGTCGGCGGCCGCCCGGCCGTCGTCCCCACGGTCACCGGCCGGGCCTGGATCACCGGCACCGCCCAGTACTTCCTCGACCCGACCGACCCCTTCCCCGGAGGGTTCCTGCTGTGACCGCCCCGACCACCGTCCGCACGGTGGACTACCACACCGCCGGCGAGCCCTTCCGGATCGTGGCGGAGGGACTGCCCCCCGTCCCCGGCGACACCGTCGCCGAACGCTGTGCCACCGCCATCGGCCCCGGCGGCTCGGGGACCGCGCCGCGCCGCGGCCCGCTGGACGAGGTACGGCGCCTGCTGGTCCAGGAGCCGCGCGGGCACGCCGGCATGTACGGCGGGTTCGTGGTGCCCCCGGACGACGACGGAGCCCACTTCGGGGTGCTGTTCTGGCACAAGGACGGCTACTCCACCGCCTGCGGCCACGGCACCATGGCCCTCGGCGCCTGGGCCGTGGACTCCGGCCGGGTCGCCGCCCCCGACGAGGGGGACGTCCAGGTCCGCATCGACGTGCCCTCGGGCCGGGTCGCCGCCACCGTCCACCGGGCCCAGGGCCGCACCACCGGGGTCACCTTCCGCAACGTCCCGGCCCGGGTGGGCGCCCGGAAGGTCCCCGTGGCCACCACCCTGGGCATCGCCGAGGTGGACATCGCGCACGCCGGGGCCTGCTACGCCTCGGTCCGCGCCCGCGACCTCGGCCTGGAGGTGACCCGCGCCGCCCTGCCCGAACTGGTCCGCGCCGGACGGGAGATCCGCGCCGCCCTCGCCACCCACCCCGCGACCTGGCATCCGGACGGCCCGCTGCTCTCCGGCGTCTACGGGGTGGTCCTCCACGAGGAGCTGCCCGACACCCCGTTCGGGCCGCACCAGCGCAACGTCACCGTCTTCGCCGACGGGCAGATCGACCGCTCGCCCTGCGGCTCCGGCACCTCCGCCCGCCTCGCGCTGCTGGCGGAGGACGGCCGCCTGGGGCCCGGGGAGGACCTGCTGCACGAGTCGGTGACCGGCACGGTGTTCACCGGCCGGATCTTCGCCGACGGGGTCACCGAGGTCACCGGCACCGCCTACCGCACGGGGGACCACGCCTTCACCGCCGACCCGTACGACGCCCTCGGCGCGGGCTTCCTGCTGTGACGGGCACCCCCGCGGGCCTCCTCCAGCTGGACGCCGCACGGACGGCGGGCCTGCTCACCACCGCCCAGGCGGCCGACGCCCTGGCCGGCGCCCTGCGCGCCGGCCTGGACCCGGAGGCCTGCCCGCGGCGCAGCAGCGTGTCCGCGCCCGGCGGCGAACTCCTGCTCATGCCGGCCGCGTCGGGCGCGTACGCCGGGGTGAAGATCGCCGGGGTGGCCCCGGGCAACCCGGCGCGCGGGCTGCCCCGGATCACCGGCAGCTTCCTGCTCCTGGACGGCCCCACCCTGCGCCCGCTGGCCCTCCTGGACGGCGCCGCCCTCACCGCCCTGCGCACTCCGGCGGTCTCCGCCCTGGCCCTGCGGTACCTCACCGGACCGGGGCGCCCGCTGCGGCTGGTGCTCTTCGGCGCGGGACCGCAGGCGTACGGGCACCTCGAAGCGGTCCTGGAGCTGCGGGAGCTCGCGGAGGCGGTGGTCGTGGCCCGCGACCCCGGGCGGGCCGGGGAACTGGCCGCGCACGCCCGGACCCTGGGCGTCCCGGCCCGTACCGGCACGCCCGAGGACGTGGCGGGAGCGGACCTGGTGCTGTGCTGCACCTCCGCCCGCGAGCCCCTCTTCGACGGGCGGCTGGTGGCCCCGGGGGCCGTGGTGGTCGCCGTCGGCTCGCACGAGCCGGACGCCCGGGAGACGGACACCGCCCTCGTGCGACGCGCGGCGGTGTACGTGGAGTCGCGGGCGGCGGCGCTGCGGGAGGCGGGGGACCTGCTGATCCCGGAAGCCGAGGGGGCGATCGGTCCCGGTCATATCAGCGGCACCCTGGCCGAGCTGGTCGCGGGAGGCAATTCCCCCGGAGGGCGGCCCGGTTGTCCACAGCTCTTCAAGAGCGTCGGCATGGCCTGGGAAGATCTTGCCGTCGCGGTGGCGATCTACCACGCGGCCGGAGCGAACGGCGAAACGTGACATTGTACGCTGTTCCTCCGCACGTCCGCGGTGTGCGGGGTCTCGGAGGAAGAGCAATGGGTGACCTGAAGCAGCACAGTCTCATCAAGGCCCAGGAACGGCTGCGCGACCAGGTCGGCCATGCCCTCCGGGCCGCGCTGATAGCGGGCGAGCTGCGCCCCGGCAGCGTCTACTCGGCGCCGGGCCTCGCCGCCGAGCTCGGCGTGTCGGCCACGCCCGTGCGCGAGGCCATGCTCGACCTGGCGCGCGAGGGCCTGGTCGAGCCGGTCCGTAACAAGGGGTTCCGGATCACCGAGGTCAGCGAGCGCGACCTCGACCAGTACACCGAGCTGCGCACGATGATCGAGGTACCGACCATCGGCCGGATCACCCGGACGGCCACGCGCGAGCAGCTGGAGGAGCTGCGCCCGATCGCCGAGGAGATCGTCAGCAGTGCCCGCGAGCACAACCTCATCGGCTACCTGGAGGCGGACCGCCGCTTCCACCTCAGTCTGCTCGCCCTCGCCGGCAACGAGCGCCTGGTCGAGACCGTCGGCGACCTGCGCAAGCGTTCCCGCCTGTACGGGCTGACCGGCCTGGACGAGGCGGGCAAGCTGGTCTCCTCCGCCGAGGAGCACCTGGAACTGCTGGACCTGATGCTGACCGGCGACGCGGAGGCGGCGGAGGCGTGCATGGTCCGCCACCTCGGCCACGTCCGCTCCCTGTGGGCCCAGGGCCGCGACGAGCCGGTGGGCCGCCCCCAGGGGCGCCTCGGCTCCGGCCTGTAGGAGGCGTCCCCTCTGGAGCCGCCGGGCAACCGCCCGGCGGCACAGTCGCGTTCGGGCTCCGGCCGGGGGAACCGGGCCGCCGCCCGGAGACGTCCGCACAGCCCCGCCCGCCCGGCACGCCGAGGCGCGCACAGGATGCCGCAGGGCCCGTCCTCCGGGCGGACGGCGCTACTTCGCGAACGCTCCCTGGCGGCAGTCGCCCTCGCAGGGGACGGGCGCAGGAGGCGGGTCGCCGGCCGCGTCGGCCCGGTCGAGGACCGCCCGCATCACCTCCACCGGCAGGAGCGGCGAGGCCGCGGCCGCCTCGACGACTTCCTCGTCCGTGTCCCCGAGCAGCCGCAGCAGGGCAGCCACCGGCACCCGCGGGTGCCCGGCGGTGGCGCACCGCACCGATTCCTCCTGGTCCGCCGCGAGGCGTTCGAGCATCTCGTCCGGCAGATCCGGGTCGCGCAGGGCGAGTACGCGCATCCAGGGGTCCGGATCGGTCGCGAAGCGGCGCAGGGTCTCGGGCGGGAAGGTGACGCAGTCCGCGGGCCGGCCGCCGTGCTTGACCATCCCGCCCTGCCGCCGGTCGAGTTCCTCGGCGACGGTGAGGTCCACCTCCGCGAGCCCGGCCAGCGCGAGGAACCGTACGCGTGGGTTCTCATCGGCCAGCAGCCGCGTCCGGGCCTCGGCCGGCAGGGCCGTACTCCGCGCGGCCGCGCAGCGCAGACCCGCGAACGGCGAGTCGGCGTACGGCAGGGGATCGGGCTCCACCCACGGGTAGGGCATGAGGTCCAGACAGGTGAGCATCGCCTCGCAGAGGAAGTCCTCGTCGGAGGAGTCGCGGGGATCCTCCGCGTAGCGGAGTGCTCCCGCGGTCAGCGATTCGAAGATCACGGCTTGCTCCTGCGGTGTGGCGTCGGCCCGTTCGAACACCTTGCCGCGCACGCCGGGGTCGGCGTCCCGGGCCAGGACCGCGCGCAGCTCCGCGGGCAGGCAGGGGTGGCCCGCGAGCTGCTCCCGGACCCGGTCGTCGGGGTCGGCGGCCAGCTGCCCCGCCGTCTCGGGGTCCAGGTCGAGGAAGGGGACGACGTGGTGCCGCGTCGCCGGATCGGCCAGCAGGGCCCCGTGCAGGTCGGCCGGCGGGCGGTGGCGGCAGGCGGCCACCCGCACCTTCGGCTCGGGGTCGGCCAGCAGGGCCCGGTGGAGGTCCTCGGCCGGGGCCTCCTCGCGCCGGGCGACGGCCTCCCGGACCGCCGGATCGGTGTCGGCGCCCAGCCGGGCCGTCAACTCCGGTGACAGCTCCGGGTTCTGTGCGAGCGCGATCCGCACCTCGGCATCCGGGTCGGCGGCGAAGAGCTCGTGCCGCCCGCCGTCCGCGCCCTCCCGCTCGGCGGGGACGGCGCGTACTTCAGGGTCCCCGTGGGCCGCCAGCCGGGCCGCGATCTCCTCGGGCAGCGCTCCGCCGCGGGCGAGTCTTCCGGCCGGTCTGCCGTCCAGGAGGCTCTCGCAGAGCTGAGGGTCGGCCTGCGTCGCGGGATTGAGGGCGAGGCCGTAGAGCGCGTAGGGCAGGTGGAGCAGCTCCGGCAGGGGTATGTCGTGATCCATGCCGCCGACCCTAAGGAGGTGCGGCCAACTCTCCCGCAGCCGCGCCGATTTGGACACGGCTGGATAACGGCGACGGCAAGGGGTTGTCAGTACAATTTCACATTACTATGTTACCCGTCACATCCTAAAGCGCGGCCCTTCACTGGAGTGACCCATGACCAAGCGCACTCAACTCGCCTTCGCCACCGCCCTGGTGGCGACGCTCGCACTCGGCGCCTCGGGCTGCTCCGACCCCAAGAAGGGCTCCGAGGGGAAGGGCGGCGCCAACCCCGCCGCCGCCAACGACGGCAAGACCCTCGGCGGCACCCCCGTGAAGGGCGGCACCCTCACCGTCCTGTCCAATCAGGACTTCTCGCACCTCGACCCCGCCCGCAACTGGGTCATGCCGGCCATGGACTTCGGCACCCGCCTGCTCTACCGCACCCTGGTCACCTTCAAGGCCGAGCCCGGCAAGGCCGGCAGCGAGCTCGTCCCCGACCTCGCCACCGACCTCGGCACCCCCTCCAACGGAGGCCGCACCTGGACCTTCACCCTCAAGGAGGGCCTGAAGTACGAGGACGGCAGCCCGATCAAGGCCCAGGACGTCAAGTACAACGTCGAACGCTCCTTCGCCCCCGACCTCACCGGCGGCCCCGACTACGCCGCCCAGTACCTGGCCGGCACCGAGGGCTACAAGGGCCCCCTCCAGGGGCAGCACCTCGACTCCGTGAAGACCCCCGACGACCGCACGATCGTCTTCGAACTCAAGCGCCCCGTCGCCGAGTTCTCCCAGACCGCCACCCTCCCCACCTTCTCCCCGGTCCCGCAGTCCCAGGAGAAGGGCACCCAGTACGACGCCCGCCCCTTCTCCTCCGGCCCGTACAAGATCGAGAGCTACGAGCGGGACAAGAAGCTGGTCCTCGTCCGCAACGAGCACTGGGACCAGAAGAGCGACTCCGTCCGCAAGGCCTACCCGGACAGGTTCGTCGTGGTCATGGGCCTCAAGGGGGGCCAGGTCGACGACCGCATCATCGCCGGCGAGGGCGCCGACGCCTCGGCCGTCGAGTACTTCAACATGCGCCCCGAGAGCGCCCCGAAGGTCCTGCCCAAGCCCGACGTCAAGGCCCGCCTGCTGGCCGAGTCCCAGGGCTGTACGACCATGCTCCACCTGAACAACTCCCGCGCCCCCTTCAACGACCCCAAGGTCCGCGAGGCCATGCAGTACGCCGTCGACAAGGACGCCGTCATCACCGCGGCCGGCGGCCCGGCCCTCAACGAGGTCGCCACCGCCTACCTGCCCCCCGCCCTCACCGGCGGCAAGCAGGCCGACACCCTGAAGATCCCCGCCTCCGGCGATCCCGCCAAGGCCAAGGAACTCCTCAAGGCCGCCGGCAAGGAGCACCTCAAGGTCTCCCTCTCCGTCTCCACCGGCGACAAGGCCAGGGCGGAGGCCCTCCAGCAGGGCCTGTCCCGGGCCGGCATCGAGGTCGTCATCGACACCGTCGACCCCGGCGCCTACTACGACGTCATCGGCGACCTCTCCACCACCCCCGACATGACCTTCACCGGCTGGTGCCCCGACTACCCCTCCGGCTCCACCTGGATCCCCTTCGTCTTCGACGGGCGCACCATCAAGGACAAGGGCAACCAGGGCAACTACTCCCAGTTCCGCGACGACGCCGTCATGAAGCGGATCGACGAGATCAACGCCATGGCCGACGCCAAGCAGGCCAACCAGGCCTGGATCGACCTCGACGCCGAGATCATGAAGAAGGCCCCGTCCATCCCCGTCCTGCTGGAACGCAAGCCGCTCCTCGTCGGACCCAACATCGCCGGCGCCTACGGCCACCCCGTGTGGACCGGCACCATCGACTACGGGACCGTCGGCCTCAAGGACCCCTCGAAGAGCCAGGGCTGAGGGATCCGGAACCGGAAGACACCATGACCACCACCGCACCCGGCGCCGCCCCCGAGGCGGCCCCGGCCGGGGCGCAGGCCAAGGACGTTCCCCCGGGCAGCAGCCCCTGGCAGCTCGCCCGGCGGGAACTGCGCCGCCGCCCCGCCGTCCGCGTCAGCCTCTGCGTCGTCCTCCTCTTCGTCCTGATGGCCCTGACCGCCCCCTGGCTGGGCGCGCTCGGCGGCTGGTCCCCCGAGGAGTTCGACAAGGCCGCCGTCGACCCCTACCTGGCCGGCCAGCCCCTCGGCTCCTTCGGCGGCATCAGCCCCGAGCACTGGCTGGGCGTCGAACCCGTCACCGGCCGCGACCTGTTCGCCCGCGTCGTCCACGGCGCCCAGGTCTCCCTCCTCATCGCCTTCGCCGCCACCGCCATCGTCGTCCTCACCGGCACCGCCGCCGGCATCGCGGCCGGCTACTTCGGCGGCCGCACCGACGCCGTCCTGTCCCGGCTCATGGACCTCACCATGTCCTTCCCCTCGCTCATCTTCATGATCGCGATGCTGTCCGTGGCCAAGGACGTCAACCGGATCGTGCTGATGACCTCCGTCATCGGGCTCTTCGGCTGGCCCGGCGTCGCCCGCGTCGTCCGCGGCCAGACCCTCTCCCTCAAACACCGCGAGTACGTCGACGCGGCCCGCGTCGGCGGATCCGGCGCCTGGCGGATCCTGACCCGCGACATCCTCCCCGGCGTCTCCGGCCCGGTCATCGCCTACACCACCCTGCTGATCCCCGGCATGATCAGCACCGAGGCCGCCCTCAGCTACCTCGGCGTCGGCGTGCGCCCGCCCACCCCCTCCTGGGGCCAGATGATCGCCGAGTCCGTCGCCTTCTACGAGACCGACCCGATGTACTTCGTCATCCCGAGCGTCTTCCTCTTCCTCGCGGTCCTCGCCTTCACCCTCCTCGGCGACGCCCTGCGCGACATCCTCGACCCGAGGGGCGGCCGCAGTTGATCCTCTACCTCCTGCGCCGGCTGCTCGCCCTGGCCGGCGTGCTCCTCGCCATCGCCGCCGTCACCTTCCTGATCTTCTACGTCCTGCCCACCGACCCGGCCGCCGCGGCCTGCGGCAAGACCTGCAGCCCCGAACGGCTCGCCGACGTACGCGCCTACCTCGGCCTCGACAAGCCGCTCTGGGAGCAGTTCGCCCACTTCCTCACCGGCATCTTCACCGGCCGCACCCTCGGCACCGGCCAGTACGCCGTCCAGTGCGACTTCCCCTGCCTGGGCTACTCGTACGAGAACTCCCTGCCCGTCTGGGACCTGCTCATGGACAGGCTCCCCGTCTCCGCCTCCCTCGCCTTCGGCGCCGCCGTGCTGTGGCTGATCCTCGGCCTGGGCGCCGGGGTCACCGCCGCCCTGCGCAAGGACACCGCCACCGACAAGGCCCTGATGGTCGGCGCCGTCGCGGCCGCCTCCCTGCCCGTCTACTTCACCTCCGTGATGCTCATCTACGGGGTGATCCGCATCGCCGGGCTGCTGCCCTACCCCAGCTACCACGAGCTCACCGCCGACCCGCTCGGCTGGGCCGGCAACCTGCTGCTGCCCTGGACCGCGCTGGCCCTGCTCTACGCCGCCATGTACGCCCGGCAGAGCCGCGGCTCGATGATCGAGGCGATGGCCGAGCCGTACATCCGCACCGCCCGCGCCAAGGGCATGCCCGAGCGGACCGTCGTCGTCAAGCACGGGCTGCGCTCCGGGATGACCCCGATCCTCACCATCTTCGGCATGGACCTCGGCGGCCTCCTCGCCGGAGCCGTGATCACCGAGTCCATCTTCGGGCTCCCCGGCATCGGGCGGCTCTTCTACGGGGCGCTCGTCAGCTCCGACCAGCCGGTGGTCCTCGGGGTCACCCTGCTCGCCGCCTTCTTCATCGTCGTCGCGAACCTCGTCGTCGACCTCCTGTACGCCGTCATCGACCCGAGGGTGAGGTACTGATGACCACCCCTGCCCCCCTCCTCGAAGTCCGCGACCTCGGCGTCACGTTCACCACCCCCCGCGGCAGCGTACGGGCCGTCGACTCCCTCGGCTTCACCGTCGAGGCCGGACGCACCCTCGGCATCGTCGGCGAGTCCGGCTCCGGCAAATCCGTCACCTCCCTCGCCGTCATGGGCCTCCACCGGGCCGGCGCCGAGGTCAGTGGCTCCGTCAGACTCGCCGGACAGGAACTCACCGGGCTCCCCGAGAAGGAGCTCGCCAAGGTCCGCGGCCGCAAGATGGCCATGATCTTCCAGGACCCCCTCTCCAGCCTGCACCCCTACTACACGGTCGGCGAGCAGATCGCCGAGCACTTCCGCGTGCACTTCCGGGCCGGCCGGGCCGCCGCGCGCAGACGGGCCGTCGACATGCTCGGCGAGGTCGGCATCCCCGAACCCGCCCGCCGGGCGGGGGAGTACCCGCACCAGTTCTCCGGCGGCATGCGCCAGCGCGCGATGATCGCCATGGCCCTGGCCTGCGAACCCGACCTGCTCATCGCGGACGAGCCCACCACCGCCCTCGACGTCACCGTCCAGGCGCAGATCCTGGAGCTGATCGCCCGCCTCCAGCAGGAGCGCGGCCTCGGCGTCGTGATGATCACCCACGACCTGGGGGTGGTGGCCCGCGTCGCCCACGAGGTGCTGGTCATGTACGGCGGCCGCGCCGCCGAACAGGCCCCGGCCGACGCCCTGTTCGCCGACCCCGCCCACCCCTACACCCGGGGTCTGCTGGACTCGCTGCCCCGCCTCGACAGCGCGGACGACGTCCCGCTGCCGTCCATCCCCGGCTCCCCGCCGTCCCTGCTGCACCCCGCGCCGGGCTGCGCCTTCGCCCCGCGCTGCGCGGTGGCCGCCGCGGCCGCGGGCGGGGGCCGCCGCGGCCGCGGCCGACGACGCGGCCCGCTGCACGGGCGAGCGGCCCGAGCTGCGTCCGTACGGCTCGGCGGACCGGCTGGCCGCCTGCCACTTCGCCGGCCCGGTGCCCGCTGCCGCCGCCCCTGCCCCGGAGGTGTCCCGATGACGGCCCCGGCCACCCGCCCCAATCCCGCCGCCGAGCGGGAGGGCCCGCAGGCCGCGCCGCTGCTGCGGGTCCGCGACCTGACGATGACCTTCCCCGGCAAGCGCAGCCTGACCGGGCGCCGCTCCGCACCGGTGCGGGCCGTCGACGGGGTCTCGTTCGACCTGGAGGCCGGGCAGACCCTCGGCCTGGTCGGCGAGTCCGGCTGCGGCAAGTCCACCACCGGCCGGATGCTGGTGCGGCTGCTGGAACCCACCTCCGGCCGCGACATCAGCCGGCTCTCCCAGAGCGCCCTGCGCCCGCTGCGCAGGAACATCCAGATGGTCTTCCAGGACCCCCACTCCTCCCTCAACCCCCGCCAGACCGTCGCCCGGATCATCTCCGACCCGCTGCTGGTCCAGGGCTGGAGCGCGGCCGACGCCCGCCGCCGGGCCGCCGAGCTGATGGAGCTGACCGGGCTGATCCCCGAGCACATCGACCGCTACCCGCACGAGTTCTCCGGCGGCCAGGCCCAGCGCATCGGCATCGCCCGCTCGCTGGCCACCAGCCCCCGGCTGGTGATCGCCGACGAGCCCGTGTCCGCCCTCGACGTCTCCGTGCAGGCGCAGATCGTCAACCTGATGGAGCGGCTGCGCGCCGAACTGGGCCTGGCCTACGTGTTCATCGCGCACGACCTCTCCGTCGTCAAGCGGGTCAGCGACCGGGTCGCGGTGATGTACCTCGGCCGGATCGTCGAGATCGGGGACAAGAAGTCCCTCTACGAGAACCCGCAGCACCCGTACACCCGGGCGCTGCTGTCCGCCGTCCCGCTGCCCGACCCGGCGGCGGAGCGGCGGCGCGAGCGGATCGTGCTGCTCGGTGACCCGCCGAGTCCGGCCGCCCCGCCCCCGGGCTGCACCTTCCATCCGCGCTGTCCCAAGGCGCAGGAGATCTGCCGCACCGAGCGGCCGCTACTGCGGCTCGCCGCCTCGCGAGAGGTGGCCTGTCACTTCCCGGGTGACTGACGGGGATCACGGGAAGAAGGGGAGGGCCCCGCCGACGACAGCGTCCGCGGGGCCCTTCCCGGTGTCCGGGGTCCGGTGTCCGGGGTCCGCTACAGCGCCAGCTCGCGGCGGAAGAACTCCAGCTCCAGCGCCATGATCTTCTCCCGCGCCCCGCCCGGGGTCATGTGCGTGACGCCGGGCAGCGCCAGCAGCTGGTGCGGGCGGCCCGCGTCCGTCAGGGCCTGCGACAGCCGCAGGGTGTGGGAGGGGTGGACGTTGTCGTCGGCCAGGCCCGTGACCAGCAGCAGCGGCCGGGTCAGCCGGGGCGCGTCGGGGATCAGGGAGTCCCGCTCGTAGACCTCGGGGTGCTCCTGGGGGAGGCCCAGGTAGCGCTCGGTGTAGGCGGTGTCGTAGTGCCGGAAGTCGGTCGGCGCGGCCCCGGCGGCGGCCGCGTGGAACACGTCCGGGCGGCGCAGCACGGCCATGGCGGAGAGGTAACCGCCGTAGGACCAGCCGCGGATGCCGACCCGGCCCAGGTCGAGGTCGCCATGGCGGGCGCCGAGGGCCCGCAGGGCCGCGACCTGGTCCTCCAGCGTGACCTCGGAGAAGCCCCGGTACATGGCGTGGGTGTGGGCGGGGGAGACGTTCGCGGTGCCCCGGTTGTCGACCGTGACCACGGCGAAGCCCTGGTCGGCCCACCACTGGCGGTACTGCCAGCGGCGGGGCTCGGCGCTGACGTCCTGGGCGCCGGGGCCGCCGTAGCTGTCCATCAGGACGGGCAGGCGCCGGCCGGGGACGTGGCCCCGGGGCAGGACGAGGGCGGTGGGGATGCCGAGCTCGGTGACCCGTTCCAGGAGCGGCTCGACCCGGTAGGGCAGCGGCGCGGACAGGTCGCGGGGGGCGAGCTCGCGGCCGTCGGCGGTGCGCAGGGTGCGGCGGACGCCGTCGGTGCCGGCGGAGGTCAGCAGCAGGTGCCCGGCGGCCGAGGCGGACACGGTGTGCACGCCCGGTCCGTCGGCGAGCGGGGTGAGTTCTCCGCCGGCCGGGTCCAGCAGCAGTACCTGCTGTTCGGAGGGGTCGCGCAGGGCGGCTTCGACCAGCAGCCGGCCCCGGTGGGTCCCGGCCACGCCGCGGACCTGGACGCCCGCGCCGGTGAGCGGCTCGCCGTCGAGGGCGAGGCCGCGCGCGGCCCCGTCCGCGACGTCGGCGGAGGTGAGGACACGGCCGTCGGGGAGGCGGGCGGGGGTGCCGGGGAGGGGGTCCACCCACAGGGGGTGCGTGGTGCGCGAGAGCTCGCGGGTGCGGCCGGTGGCGGGGTCGGCGGTGAGCAGCAGGACGTTCTGCTGGAGCCGGTCCTGGACCGTCAGCAGGATCTCGTCCGCGGACTCCCAGCCCGCGTCGGAGACGTACGGGAAGGCCTCCGCGTCCCAGTCGAGCCGTACCCGGCCGCCCTCGGGGCCCAGCACCCACAGCTGGACGTCGGCGTTGGGGCCGCCCGCCTCGGGGTAGGCGAAGTCCTCGGCCGGGAGTTCGGGGTGCGCCGGGTCGGTGAAGTGGCGGCGCTGGAGGGCGCTCTCGTCCACCCGGGCGGCGAGCAGGGTGACCCCGTCGGGGGACCACCAGTGGCCCCGGCCGCGGTCGAGCTCCTCGGCGGCGGCGGGAGATGTGTATAAGAGACAGGGGCTGACGCGGCCGCCGGGGGTGGTGTACAGGGCGTCGTCCGTCACGTACGCGGTGCGCGAACCGTCGGTGTTGGGGCGGGGGTCGAAGGCGGGGCCGGCGGTGGGGAGCTGGGTGGGGGCGCCGCCGTCGCAGGTGACCGCGTAGAGCCGTCCGTGGAGCGGGAAGACGGCGCGGCGGCCGTCGCCGGAGAGGGCGTACGAGCCGATCCCGGCGGCCACGAGCCGGATGCGCTCGCGCAGCCGGCGCTCGGCGACGGGGAGTCCGCCGGTCGAGGACCCAGAGGCTTTCGAAGGCGTCGGCGGGGCCCGTCGAGCGCAGGAACCACAGGAGGCGGCCTGAGTCGCCGAAGGAGAAGGCGCGGGGCGAGCCATGGGTGAACCGGGCCGTCGAGGCGGATCGCCTGAGGAAATCGTCCATGATCCCAGTGTGCCATGTGCAATATCACATGGCCTAGCCCATTCGAGTGGTGACCCTTGGGGTGCGGGCGTAGCGTCGACGGGTGGACCCGAACGCATCGCCGCACAGCACCGGGACCGGCGGCACGGCCCCGGGAACCGACAAGGGGAACGGCACGGGGAACGGGAACGGGCTGGCCCTGTTCGTCATCGCCTCCTGCCAGCTCATGGTCGTCCTCGACATCACGATCGTGAACATAGCCCTCCCGCACATCCAGACGGCACTGGATTTCTCCACCGAGAGCCTGTCCTGGGTCGTCAACGCCTACACGCTCACCTTCGGCGGGCTGCTCCTGCTCGGCGGCCGAACCGGCGACATCCTGGGCCGCAAACGCGTGTTCATATCCGGGGTCCTGCTCTTCGGCCTGGCCTCCCTGCTCGGCGGACTCGCCCAGAACGAGGGCCAGCTGATGGCGGCGCGGGCCCTCCAGGGCGTCGGCGGCGCCATCGCCTCCCCCACCGCCCTCGCCCTGATCACCACCACCTTCCGCGAAGGGCCCGCGCGTAACCGGGCCTTCGGCGTGTTCGCCGCCGTCTCCGCGGGCGGCGGCGCCATCGGGCTGCTCGCGGGCGGGCTGCTGGTCGAATGGCTCAACTGGCGCTGGGTGTTCTTCGTCAACGTCCCCATCGCCGTCGTCATCGCCGTGATGGCCCGCAGG
Organism: Streptomyces katrae; assembly: GCF_000966975.1. GTDB lineage: Bacteria > Actinomycetota > Actinomycetes > Streptomycetales > Streptomycetaceae > Streptomyces > Streptomyces katrae. The sequence continues at coordinate 42,946 of NZ_JZWV01000019.1, forward strand.
GTCCTGCGCGAGTCCGCACGCCACGCCGGGCATTTCGACCTCGCGGGCGCGCTGCTGGGCACCTGCGGCATGGTCGCGCTGGTCTACGGGTTCATCCGCGCCTCCCAGCACGGCTGGGCCGACGGCTTCACCCTCGGCTCCTTCGCCGCGGCCGTGGTGCTGCTGACCCTGTTCGTCGTCAACGAGCGGCGCTCGCCGCAGCCCATCACCCCGCTGCACATGTTCGCGGACCGCAACCGGGCCGGGACCTACGGGATCATGCTCTTCCTCGCCTGCGCGATCTTCGGCATGTTCTTCTTCCTGACCCTCTTCGTGCAGAACGTCCTCGGCTTCAGCCCGCTGCGGGCCGGCCTCGCCTTCCTCCCCGTCAGCGTCATGGTCGCCGTCTCGGCCACCGTCACGTCCCGGCTGCTGCCCCGGTTCGGGCCCAAACCCTTCATGGTCGGGGGAGCGCTGTGCTGCGCGGCCGGACTGGCCTGGATGACCCGGATCGACGTCGACTCGACCTACCCGGGCAGCATCCTCGGCCCGCTCCTCGTGTTCGCCACCGGCATGGGCATGCAGTTCGTCTCGCTGACCCTGACGGCCCTGTCCGACGTGCCCGACCGGGAGTCGGGCGCGGCGTCCGGACTCCTCAACTCCATGCAGCAGGTCGGCGGCTCGCTCGGCCTGTCGATCCTCGTCACCGTCTTCGGTACCGCGAGCCGCAACGAGGCCAAGGCCCAGGCGGTGGCGTTCGTACGCGGCTCCACCCCCGAGCAGAAGGCCTTCTTCGCCCGCACCCACCAGTACCCCAAGCCCTGGTCGGACCTGGTGCTCACCGCCGGCGTGAGCACCGCCTTCGTGGTGGCGTCGGCCTTCACGCTGATGGGCGCGCTGATCGCGGTCTTCGCCATCCAGGTCCGGCCCTCCGACCTGGAACGCCTCCAGGGCAACCACACCCCGGCAGGAATCCAGGGGGAATCCGGCGGGTAGGGTCGCCTGGTCATCGAACACCGGGGGGAAACCGATGCTCCGACCCATCCTGCGCGCCGCCGCCGTGACGGCCCTGACCGCCACCCTGGCGGCGCTCACCGTCTCCTGCGGCAGCGGGGGCGACGGCGACGGCGGTCACCGCCCGAAGGCCGCCGCGGCCGCGCTCGCCGCCTCCGCCTCCGACCCGGGTCCTCCGCCCGCTCCGTCCCCGCAGCCGGAGAAGGTGCGCGACGCCTTCGCCGGGCTCCAGGCCACCCTGGACGACTCCTGCACCCCGGCCAACTGCGCGTTCCTCCTCGGCCGGGTCCACGACGAACTCCACCGCATGGACCGTGCGATGAAGGCCGACCCCAAGGGCCCCGGCCACTTCCCCGAACCGATCGCCCTGATCGCCCGCCTCGACGGGGAACTGGGCACCGACCACGGCGTCGAGAACCTCAAGAGGCACCAGCCCGCGCTGTTCGGCGCCCGGGACGAGATCAGCACCTGGATGCAGGACCACCCGGACGACTACCGCTGACCCTCCGGCTCCTCCTTCTCCACGGGGCGGATCCGGCAGCGCATCGGGCCCATGGCCCGCAGGGTGATCCCGGCGCTCACCGGCACCTCGGTGTCCACGGCCTCGACCTCGTACGCCCGCAGGAGCATCGCCAGCGCGATCACCGACTCCAGCATCGAGAAGTGCTGGCCGATGCAGGCGCGCGGCCCGCCGCCGAAGGGGAACCAGGCGTAGCGCGGCCGCCCCGCCTCGGCCTCCGGCGTGAACCGGCCGGGGTCGAAACGGTCCGGGTCGCTCCAGTACCGCGGGTGGCGGTGCGTCACCCAGGGGGCCAGGATCACCGTGGCGCCCGCGGGGACGGCGTACCCGTCGATCTCGGTGGCGGCCACCGCGTTGCGGCCCATCACCGGCGCGGCCGGATACAGCCGCATCGCCTCCTTGAGCACCCGTGTGAGGTACGGCAGCCGGTCGAGATCGGCGGCCTCCGGCGTACGGTCGCCCAGGACGCGGACGATCTCCTCGCGGGCCAGGGCCTGCTCCTCGGGGTGGCGGCCGAGCAGGTGCAGGGCGAACGCCAGCGAGGTGGCGGTCGTCTCGTGCCCGGCCAGCAGGAAGACCAGCACCTGGTCGCGCAGCTCGGCGGCGTCGAAGACCGCCCCGTCCGCCCCCTGCGCCCCGGCCAGCAGGGTCAGCAGATCCTGCCCGCCCTCCTCACCCGCCTCACCTTCCCGGTCCTCCCGGCCCGCCCCGCGCCCTGTCTCTTATACACATCTCTCATGGCG